>DASQFN010000037.1 GCA_035633115.1 Gemmatimonadaceae bacterium
AGGCAGCCCAGCCGAAGCGGGTGGGACGGGGCGCGTCACGGCCGGGGGCATGAGGAGCTGGATTCGCTTCCGGAGCGGCCGGATCTTCAATGTGACGCGTTTTGCTCAATGCCGTGGACCTTCTACATAGGTTCCCCGTGTCCAAGCTTGAACGTGCCCACGAAGCACAGGTTCCGTTCCAGCGGGTGAGTGGCAACATGTCCGCCGTCCAGCTCGCGGGCGCGGGCCATGTGTGAGGCGCCACCGAAGGACGACCTCGAGAGTCTTGGCGCCCATCATCGTCTGCTTCGAGGTCGGACCGGTCGTTGGTCAGCGTGAGGTCGGCATTCTCTGCCTGGAAGCCCTTGATGTTGGTCAGCGTCGCGTTCTCCATCTCGGCGATGAAGGCCTCGCCGTTGTCGGGGGTCACGAGGTTGATGGGAGCTATGCGGGAATTTGGGTGATGGCGGCTTGAGAAGGCGGCGTATCGTGGCGGGTGTTCGAAGCCTGCCAGAACCTCCAAGGGAGCGATACGCCTATGACAGACGATACCACGATCACCCCATTCCGCCAGCCTGGTTCGATCATTGACCCGCTGACGGAGATCGCCCGCGACGGGGCTCGGCGCATGCTGATGGCGGCGTTGAAGGCGGAGGCCGACGGCTTTGTCGCCATGTTTTCCGAGGACCTGCTTGCCGATGGTCGCCAGCGCATCGTTCGGCATGGCGCTGGACCGGAGCGGGTTATCCAGACGGGGATCGGGCCGATCGAGGTCCGGCGGCAGAAAGTGCGCGACCGGGCGACGGACGTGCCCGCCGTGGCGAAGATCCGGTTCACCTCAAACATCCTGCCGAAATGGGCGCGGCGCTCGAAAAGCCTCGATGCATTGCTGCCCGTTCTTTATCTGCGTGGCATATCCACCGGCGATTTCCAGGAGGCGCTGTCGGCTCTGCTGGGGGCAGACGCGCCGAACCTGTCGCCCGGCGTGATCGCGCGGCTCACGGCCGGCTGGCAGGATGAATACGACCGCTGGCAGCACCGCGATCTCTCGGCGCGCCGCTACGTCTACGTCTGGGCTGATGGGGTTTACCTGCAGGCCCGGATGGAACCCGAGGCCGAGTGCATTCTCGTGATCATCGGGGCGACGCCGGAAGGAAAGAAGGAGTTGCTCGGCTTCCATGTCGGGGTCCGCGAAAGCGCTCAGAGCTGGCGCGAGTTGCTGATCGACATCAAGACCCGCGGGTTGGCCATCGCGCCCGAGGTCGCTGTCGGCGACGGTGCACTGGGGTTCTGGAAGGCGGTCGACGAGGTGTTCCCCGGCACCCGCCACCAACGCTGCTGGTTCCACAAGATTTCGAATGTTCTGAACAAGTTCCCAAAGTCCATGGGCCCGACCGTCAAGTCCGACCTGCAGGACATCCATCATGCCGAAACGAAGGCTACGGCATTGGCTGCCATCGAGGTCTTCAAGGAAAAATACGGGGTCAAATATGCCCCTGCCGTTGCTTGCCTGACCAAGGACACCGAGGCGCTGCTGGCTTTCTTTGACTTCCCCGCCGAACACTGGGACCACCTGCGCACGTCCAACCCCATCGAAAGCGTTTTCGCAACCGTCCGGCATCGCACCGTTCGCACCAACGGCGCGCTTTCGCAGAAAACCGTGAAGCTCATGGTCTTCACCCTCGTGCGCGCAGCATCGAAGAAATGGCGCCGCCTGAACGGCGCAAACCAGTTGCCTCGTGTCATCGAAGGCGTCAAATTCACCGACGGCGTCGCCAGCAGCGATGCCGCCAAAACCAGCGCCGCTTGATCAGGCCGCGTCACCCAAAATCAACCATAGCTC
>DASQFN010000038.1 GCA_035633115.1 Gemmatimonadaceae bacterium
AAATGCGAAAAGCTCTGGAATTTGCCCGCGATGGTGAGACCGAAAGTAGTCTCGGCGATGAGCAACGCGAAGAGGAACTGCTCGCGTTGCGCCTGTCGCTGGTAGTTAAGGTAATCGTCAACGGTCTCGATGAACTTCGGCGCCTTGAGCAGGAAGTGCTCACCAAGCACGGCCTCGGCGACGGCGAACAGGATCAGAGCCGTCTTCTTGTTGAGGCACTCGAACTTGCTGTGCGTGACCTCGCTGCGCTGCTTCGGATTCGCCGCAGCGTTCAGTGCTGAACTTAGTATCCCGGCCACGGCAATGCACCTCCTTGCTGGTGATTGAGCTTAAATGGTTTCTGATTCTGCTCGCAGATTTCGCGTGCCGCCCAGAGGGCCAGCGTGTAGATAGTCACTTGCGGGTTAGCGCCCAAGGCCGTCGGAAAGATCGAAGCGTCCACGACCCAGAGGTTTTTCTTCCCCTTGAACGTGAAGTCGTTGTTGACGCAGCGGCGCTTGTCTTCCTTGTGCATCTGGCACCCGCCCATGACGTGGACTGTGAAGATCGACACGCGCTGAGGCTCGGTGAAGTTGATCTTCCTGATTTCGTCGAAGCTGTCGCCGGGCTTAACCTCCAACGGCGGGTTCCGCATGATGTAAACCGAAGTCGCGCCGGCGGCGAGGTGAATTCTGGTCATCATCACCAGACTCTCCTGCATGGGCTTCACGTTGGCCTTAGGGATTTGGTAGTCCAATTGGGGATCCCGGTTCTCGTCCAATTCGACCGTGCCATACTTCTCCTTGTCGTCGAATCCAGTCGTGTGGTGAGCGTAGGAGATGGCGCCGGTCTGATAGTAATCGCGCATGATGCGATGCAACTCGTCGCCGTGTTGGAGCGTCGCGGAGGCGGAGAGAACAGGGAAGAAAGAGCCCGTTTCAATGAGGTAACCGGTCGGGCCGGGCGCGAACTTTGGCGTCCACATATTGTCGGGCACGCCGTAAGCGGGCAGGGTCTTTTCAGGGTACTTGCCGATGGTGATGGTGACGGGATGGATGTGCGTAAACCTGCCGACGCGTTTGTCGAGATCGAGCTGTGAGCGCAGGAGGATACTGGGCGTACCAATTGCGCCGGCAGCGAGTACCACGCCCTTCGTGGGCTTTACGATCAGCTTGCCATTCGTCGGGCGGGTCTTACCGTCAATGAAGTGGGCCTGCACTTCGCGAATGCGGTCGTCGCTGCCCACGAGCCGGTCGACTTTCGTATCCGTGTAGATCGTCGCGCCCAGCGCGACCGCGTCCGGCAGCCACTTCACGAAGCCGCTCATCTTGCGATCATAAGGACAACCCACCCCGCAGCTCCCACACTCGCGGCACTTGTGCGTGTTGTTAGGCAAATTTTCGTGGGGGATATCGTGGCGATCGCACCCTTTCATGAACTTTCGCGCTGACGTGTTGTACTTATCGTTGCGGACGATGGGCAGGTAGTTCACGACTTCGCGCAAGTACGGCTCGAGGTTCGGGCGCGTGAAAGGCAGACCGCGCTTCTGCCACTCGTCCAGTGTCTCAAGTCGCGGCGGCAGACATGCTGACCAGTTAACGGCTGTGCCGCCGCCGAGGCAGCGTCCCTGCAACACCTTAACGCCGCCGTTCTTCGTCAGCCGTGTGGCACCTTCCTGGTACAGCAGTTTGTACATCTCGGCCTCGCGCTCGTTGAGCATCTTCCGCTCCTGCCCGGGCGCTGGGCCCTTCTCCTTCGGAATGTTCGGCCCTTCCTCAAGCACCAGGACATCAAAACCAGCCTCCGCCAGCTTGAGGGCGCACACGCCGCCCGCCGCGCCCGAACCAATGATGCAAAACTCAGGTGTCAGCGTTCGGTCTTGTGTGACCTGGCGACCTTCAACAATCGCGCCTGCCATCGGGTCTGTCTCCTTCTCTAAGGAATAGTGGGGAATAGTGCCCCC
>DASQFN010000039.1 GCA_035633115.1 Gemmatimonadaceae bacterium
TTCGTATGGACTTGCCGCTGGAGTCGAGAAACTCAAGCACCAGATCGCTGGAGGGCTTGCCTTTAAGTGAGTAGTAGACCACCACACCGTTGGGCGGGTTCTTGCCGACAGTCGCAGTCGTCGGAAGCGGGAAGCCTCCGCCGCCTTGCATGCGATACGCAACCTCGGGCTTAAAGAGCCGGGTCGTGGATGCGGCGGTTTTGCCGGTCTCCATCATTTGGTGCAGCAGCGGCAGATCGTCAAAGATCCAGAACGACCGACCTTGGGTCGCGGCCACGAGATCCTGCTCACGTTTGTGGACCGCCAGATCTGTTATGGGAACTACTGGAAGATTGAACTGCATGGGACGCCATTCTGCGCCGTCGTCGAATGACATATACAAGCCGGTTTCCGTTCCCGCGTAGAGCAACCCCCGTTTGTTGGGATCTTCGCGAATCACTCTGGTAAACGCGCCTCCGGGAATCCCGTTAGTGATCTTTTTCCAGCTTTTGCCGTAGTCGTTGGTCGTGTACAGATAAGGTTTGAAGTCGTCCCACTTGTACATCGTGGCTGCGACATACGCCGTGGCCGGATCATTGGGCGAAGCTTCGATTGAATTGATTTGAATCCATTCAGGCATCAGATTCTTTGGCGGGGTCACATTGTCCCAGTTCTTTCCGCCATCGCGGGTCACATAAACCAAACCATCGTCGGAGCCGGTCCAAATCACCCCTTTCTGCAACGGCGATTCCATCGTCGCAAAGATCGTGCTGTAGTATTCGACACTCGTATTGTCTTTTGTGATTGGCCCGCCCGACGGTCCCTGCTTCGACTTATCGTTCCGGGTGAGATCGGGACTGATTATCTCCCAGCTCTGCCCTTCATTGGTCGATTTGAAAAGCACGTTTCCAGCGGCATAAAGCGTGTTGGCATCGTTGGGCGAAAAAAGAATGGGGAAGTTCCATTGAAAACGGTATTTCAGAACGTCGGCTCCGGCACCCATAGGATTGTTCGGATAAGGCGAGACGTTCCGAAGCGCCCCGGTTTTACGGTCGTAACGCGTCAGCAAGCCGCCGTACGAGCCCGCGAAGACAATTGAAGAATCTTTCGGTGACGGCGCGATCCAGCCTGATTCACCACCGCCGACGCTATACCAGTGCTCCTCGGTAATGCCCCCGTCAGTGGTGCGACTGGCGATGCACACGGTCGAGTTGTCCTGCTGCGCGCCGTAGATGTTGTAAGGGAAATCATTATCGACGGCGACACGGTAGAACTGCGCGGTGGCCTGATCCTGCTCGGTCCAGCTTCGACCACCGTTGAAGGAGACGTTGGCCCCACCATCGTTGGAGTTAATCATTCGGTTGGGATCGTCCGGAGCTATCCACAGATCGTGATTATCTCCATGAGGCACGGAGATCGCCGTGTAAGTCTTGCCGCCGTCATTAGATTTGTAGAATCCGGTGTTCAGTACGTATACGGTGTCTGCATTCTTGGGATCGGCATAGATCCGAGTGTAGTACCAGGCGCGCTGGCGCAGCCGCCGCTCTTCATTTACTTTCGCCCAGGTGCGACCGGCATTATCGGAGCGAAACACACCGCCGTCCTCGGCCTCGACGATGGCCCAAACCCGATCCGGATTCGCCGGCGACACCGTGATACCGATCTTACCGACCATACCCTTAGGCAGGCCCGGACTACGCGTAATCTCTGTCCAGGTATCGCCGCCATCGGTCGACTTAAGGATTCCACCGCCCGGGCCCCCACTTTCCAGCGTCCAGGGTTTTCGATAGACCTCCCAGAAACCTGCGTACAGAATGTTTGGGTTGGTAGGATCGAAGGTCAGGTCGATTGCGCCGGCCTTATCGCCGCGATGAAGAATTTTCTCCCAGTTCTTGCCCCCATCCTTCGATCGAAAGATGCCTCGTTGTTCATTTGGTCCGAAGAGATGACCCAGCGCCGCGACGTAAACGACGTCCGGATTGCGCGGATGTACGCGAATGCGTCCGATTTGGCGCGTGTCTTCAAGCCCCACTCGCTGCCAGGTCTTGCCCGTATCCATCGACTTGTAAACGCCGTCACCATGCGAGACGTTGCCGCGCACCGGTGATTCGCCCATGCCCACGTAGATGGTGTTCGGATCTGAATCCGAAAGACCAATCGCGCCCACCGATCCGGTGCCGAAGACCGTACCATCTGTAATCGGTTCCCAATTTATGCCGCCATCCGTGGTCTTCCAAACCCCTCCTCCGGTGGCGCCGAAGTAGTAAACAAGTGGTTGCGACGCCACTCCGGCAACGGCTGTCACGCGCCCGCCGCGAAATGGACCGATGCTGCGCCACTGCAGCGCTTTGAGTGGATCGGACTCGCTTCCGGTGGGCGACGGCGTCGGCGTTGGCGTTTGCCTTTGCTGGGCCTGAATGAGAGCTGGGGATAAGCCACTGACGAATAGCAAACAGATCATTATCAAACGATGAGACGTCAGATACGTCTTGAACATTCGGGTAGACTCCTTTAACTTGGCTTTCGAAATCGACGGCGCAGAAAGATTTGAAATCGGTGTGGAATGCTAACACCGGGAGGAACTCAAAAGAAATGCGAAAAACGGCATACCCCCGGCAGACCCTATTGAACGCGGCGATCTTCTTTGTCCTCTTGTTTGCAACTACCGAATCAATCACGGCTCAAACGAAGCTGGGAAGTGTTTACAGCGACCTCTCTTCGTCGAAGTGCAAGACGATCGAGGTTGATAAGGAAACTGGTAGCTCAACGCAGATCTGCCCGGGCATCGCCGGCTATAGACTTCTGGTCCTGGATGACGACGCCCGACAGTCGATTACGGTGGTAACTCCGGGTGGCACGAACCATCCATTGGATTTGTGGCAGGTCGTCACCTATGCGTTTTCCAGTGTGGGCGGTAAGGCCGAGTGGCGCGTGGCCAGGAGCAAAGGGAAAATCTCGCCAGTTGCGTTGATTGTGCGCGTCAATGCCAGCGAGGACAGTGCGAATCCCAGTCGCCTGACGTCGTACCTGGCGGTGGTGAAAGTGACTCCGGAGAAAATCTGCGTCACGCAAAAAATCCCTCCAGGCGCGAAGGCAAATGACACTGCGCGTCAAGCCGCCGACACTGCACAGACCGCTGCTTGTTTGAAAGAGGTCGCGCCGTAAGGCGAATCGGAGCGGAGATGTTTATCGGCACAGTTCAACAGATTTTGTGAAATACCAACCGCTCGCTGCGGCATGACCAGCCACGGACATTCCGGACTTCCTAAGGATCCAAGTGTACTGCGATCAATTGTGAAAGACGCGAACCAGAACCTTGGAGTTTACGCGAGCGTAGTGCAAGGCGGCGGAATTTCTCTTGGCGATCCAGTCCAGCTCGTGTAGCTATGCAGCGACTCTCGTAGATTTAGAGCAACTTCGTTGGTGGATGTTAGGTCGAGTAGACGGGGTGCTCTTTGGTGTTCTTTGACTCGCAGTCGCAGGCATTCCGTCAAGCGCAGCCCCGCGCCGTAAAGCAAACTCGCCATCAACCCGTTCCGTCCTTCGAGGTGCGCCAGGACGTGTGGCACTTCGGGTCTCCGTTAACACGTCTGGCAACCGCTGAGGATGCTTTGCCCGCTCCAGGTTGTCCATCCAGCCAATCGCTTTATCAAGCACTTCACGATAGAGAAAGACAAGCGCGCTAAGCGCCTGATTCTGAGTGGAGGCGGCCACCTTTCGCGACGGCGAGATGATTGAGAAACTCTTCGATCTCATGCTCCCCCATCTCCGCTGGATGCCGTTTGTTGTGAAAGAAAATGTATCCAATCGACATAGCTGTCTTCGGTGCGAATGCTTGCGCCGAATCGTCGTCCGTGCCTGGTCGAGAAGTTTAGGTTTGTGTTCCCGAAACCAACTGGCGCATTTGGGCAACGGGCATTTGGGCCTCCGAGTCTTGAGCTCAGGGATTCTGTTAGAGAAACGCGAGCGATTATAGATTTAGACAATTTAGACACCAGAATTGTGCTAGTGTTTTGCCCCACCTGCTGGGTCGAATACATGTTAGGTGACAACTCGTTGAACAAATCAAAATTTGACTCGCTGCCAGAATTGGCGTAGAACCACCTCTCCTTGTAACACCTCGCCTTGAACTCACAGAAGGGAGTGCTCCTATGAAACGCGTCCTTCCTTTCAGTGTACTGGCGGTATTGATATCTCTCCTGCTTATGCGGCTAGCAGGTACAACCTCCGGTCAGCAGCTAGGCGACCCGAATTTCGACGCACGAGTCGCCCGCGCGGCCTACACAAAAAAGCGCCCCAGAGTGCTCTTCGACGAAGCCCATAATAATTTCCACACCAGCGGCGGGCGCTATAAGCCGTTCGTCGACCTCATCACAAACGACGGCTATCAGGTGACGGCCAATAAAGAGAAGTTTTCGACCGGATCGCTGAAGGGTTATGACATTCTAGTGATCGCCAACGCGCAGGACGTTTCCAGGGGCGACGTGGCGGCCTTCACCGAAGGGGAGTGCGACGCCGTCCGCGACTGGGTGAAGGGGGGCGGCTCGCTGCTGCTCATCGCGGACCACCAGCCGTGGGGCGCGGCGGCGTCCAACCTGGCGGGGCGCTTCGGCGTAGAGATGCGGAGCGTCTTCACCATTGACCCGTCAACTCACGACCCGGAGATGGTCCGGTTGTTCGGGGAGACCGGTCAGGGTTATCTCATGTTTACGCGCGAAAACGGGCTCCTAACGGACCATCCCGTAACCAGGGGCCGGAACGCTGGGGAAAGGGTCAATCGAGTCATGACTTTCGTTGGCCAATCACTCACATGGCCGGGCGGGGGCCTCGCTTTCCTCAAGTTGGCCGGCACCGCACTGGACGTTCAGCGGTCCGGGGAGAGGGTTTCGGCCGCGGGCCGCGCTCAAGGAGTCGCGTTAAGGTTCGGCAAAGGTCGGGTGACGGTCCTCGGCGAGGCCGGGATGCTGTCGGCGCAGGTCGTCGGACGGGAGCAGGTTAAGTTCGGCATGAACCGCCCGGGGATAGATAACAGGCGTTAGCGCTCAACATCATGCACTGGCTCTCGGGGCTGCTGAAGTAAGGTGGGGCGGCTTCACCGGTCGGTCTGATTTTGTACCTGCCGGCGGTGCCGCCTAACGAATTAAGGATTCTTGTCGCGCGAGTCTGCGAGCCGCGACAAAATCCGGGGTTGAACTGAAACAACCAGTCATTGCAGGTGAGCCGCGATTGATCGTCTCTCAAGTTCATTGATCGCATCCAGGTTGCAGGCTGCTCACGCGGCCACCTGAATTCCAACGTTAGTGCGGGTTGTATGGTATCGTCGGGCGGCGACTGAATTCGGGCGTTAGGCAGACGCACCTACCACACGGCGTGTAGACAATCGGAGCCCACTATGCCACTCAGGCACTACGACCGCTCACGCGGCCCGTCAAGGCTCGCTGAGATGGGCGCGCTACTGGCTTCCGCCGCGCTCGTCTGCACCACCGGTGGGGCCGTCGGCCCCCTCGCGGGCCAAGACGTCCCCGTGCGACCGGGCGCTCCCGATACCTCGCCCTTCCGGCCACTCGAGCTGCCGGCACCCAATGCGTACCGAACCGCGTCCGGTACGCCCGGCCCCCTGTACTGGCAGCAGCGCGCCGACTACTCGATCCGCGCGTCACTCGATACCGTAACGCACACGGTACGCGGCGAGGAGACAATCCGCTACAGCAACAACTCACCGGATACCCTCCGGTACGTTTGGATCCAGCTCGATCAGAACCTCGGCTCCGCCGCCAATCCTCTCACGATCGTGAGCCAGCGGTACAGCGACGAACCGGGCTTCGTCGGGGGATATGTGATCGAGCGCGTGGGTGCACTGTCCTCGTCGAGTCGCGGCGCTCGGGCCACCGTCACGCCGCTCGCCCATCGCATCAGCGCTACGTTGATGCAGGTGACCCTAGACCGGCCGCTGTTGCCGCGCGGCGTCCTCCATCTCCACATCGCCTGGCGTTTCCAGGTCCCGCTGTACTGGCGAACCGGTCGGGAGCGGTTCCCCGAAGGGTGGCTTTACCAGGTCGGACAGTGGTTTCCGCGCCTGGCGGTGTACGACGACGTGCGCGGGTGGAACACGGAACAGTACACGGGCCACAGTGAGTTCTACCTGGAGTACGGCGACATCGACTACGCGATTACGGCACCCGCAGGCTACACCGTGATCGGATCGGGTGTCCTCGTGAACGCGGCCGAGGTCCTGACCGCCGAGCAGAGGCGCCGGCTGGCGGTCGCGATCCGTTCGGACACGACCGTTCGCATCATCACCCCGGAGGAGGTCGGGAGCCCCGCGCTCCGCCCGTCGGGAACCGGCGCGACGCGCACGTGGCAATTCCGGGCCACCAACGTGCGCGACGTCGCGTGGGCAGCGGCGCCCAATTTCATCTGGGACGCGACGGGATGGCAGGGCATCCTCATTCAGGCGTTGTACCCGTCGGCCGCGCTGCCGCTCTGGGCCCGGGCCGCTGAGGTAGCCCGAGAAGCGATCCGGGCGTTCTCGGCGCGGGTCGCTCCCTATCCCTACCCGACGGCCATCCACGTCAACGGGCCGGTTGGGGGCATGGAGTACCCGATGATCGTCTTCTCCCGGGCGCGCGAGGCGAACCAAGGGCTTAACCACCCGGAGCGAACCCTTCTCTACTACAGCTTGCACGAGTTCGGCCACCAGTGGTTTCCGATGCTGGTGGGCTCCAACGAGCGCCTTTACGGCTGGCAGGACGAGGGCATCGTCAACCTGGTGGAGTTGGTGGTGCGGCGGGATCGCTTCCGGGAGGATTCGCTGTTGGACGACCCGTTCGTCGGCGACAAGTTGGTCGCCGACCTCCAAACCTGGGGGAGCCGCGAGGGAACCATCATGAGCCCGATGGAGCGCGACCCGGACGGACTCTTCTACGTGCACTACACTAAGAGCTCCGGCGGCCTGTATTTCCTGCGGAACGAGGTAGTTGACTCCGTGGCGTTTGACGAGGCGTTGCGCGAGTACGCGCGTCGGTGGGCGTTCAAGCACCCCACGCCGGCCGATTTCTTCCGTACGATGAACGACGCGCTCGGTGAGGACCTATCATGGTTCTGGCGAAGCTGGTTCTTCCGCACCGATCACCTCGACCTCGCGGTCGATTCGGTTGTGCAGCAGGACACATCGGGGGTCACGACCTCCACCATCCACCTGTCACTCCGAGCTGAGATGGTTGCGCCGGTGGATCTGCTCATCGTTGGAGCGGACGGCTCCAAACGGAGCGTCAAGCTACCGGTCCAGGTCTGGCATCGCGGAACGCCCTACGTCTACCGGCTCGTGACGTCGCCCCAGGCGCGGCCGGTTCGAATCGAGATCGATCCGCGGGGGGTGTACCCCGACGTGAAGCGCTCCAACAACAGCTGGAAGGCCGCGCCGTAGTGCCGGTCAGCCCGCTTACCTTCCGATACAGCAGGTTGGTCACAGCCGTCGCGCTGTGTAGCCAGTCGAACACTTTACGCATGGATTCGAAGTTCGCGAGGAACGGGTAACCGGGCACGGAGCTATCCACAGCTACTTTGCATTCCAGTCCTTTGCTCGTCAGCTGCCGGTAGAGATGATAACCACAGGGACCCGCTTCATAAACGAAGCGCAACGGCTTCCCAGTCGAGACCAGCTTGCGCACCACTCGCTCCAGTGAGCCGAGCTCGCCATCGATGCGTCCCTAGCGCCGCACCTCTTGGTTACCACCATCCTCTGCGATCGCTATTTCAATCGAATCTTTGTGGACATCCATTCCAACGTGCATGATAGACTTTCGCATGGCCTGTCTCC
>DASQFN010000040.1 GCA_035633115.1 Gemmatimonadaceae bacterium
CTCCGCCATCTGTCGCTGCCAGGCATCCTCTGCGAAATACTGGCTCGCAAGGAGTCGCTTCAACCCATACCCAGTCAACGCACCCACAGTCAGTCCGAACAACACCAATCTCATTCCCTGCCAGACGACCAGCCGCAAGACATTCGCCGTTTGCGCGCCCAGCGCCATGCGAATGCCGATTTCATTCGTGCGTTGGGCTACCGAATAGGCCAACACACCGGAGAGTCCGATGGCCGCGAGCAAAAGCGCGGCTCCGCCGAAGAAACTCAAAAGCCGCGCGAACAAGCGTTCCTGTCCCAACGTGGCCTGCGAGCGTGCTGTTTGCGTGCCGAGTTCTGTGACCGGTAGATTGCTGTCCAATTCGCGCACCACTTGACGTATTGTGACGGCGAGCGCGGTTGGTTCGCCCGCCGTGCGCAGGGTGAAATGCATCTCGCCGATTTCCGCGCCCTCCTGCCGCCAAGGGGTGTAGAACAGCGGCTGGATCTCTTCGCGCTGGCTTTCGTATTTGGTGTCGGCGACGACGCCGATGATCTCGACCTCACGTTTGCCGTCGATAAACGTGACTCGCTTGCCAAGCACGTCTTCGCTGGGGAAGAATTTGCGCGCAAAGGTTTGACTGACGACGGCGACTTTGGGCGCGCGCTGGTCATCTTGCGCCGTGATGCCGCGTCCGTGCAGGAGGGGGATTTCCA
The DNA here is from genome assembly GCA_035633115.1 of Gemmatimonadaceae bacterium. Classification (NCBI taxonomy): domain Bacteria; kingdom Pseudomonadati; phylum Gemmatimonadota; class Gemmatimonadia; order Gemmatimonadales; family Gemmatimonadaceae; species Gemmatimonadaceae bacterium. The sequence continues at coordinate 696 of DASQFN010000040.1, forward strand.
TCGTCGCGAAATAGTTCTCGCGCACCGTCTGCCGCATAGTGTCGTGTTCCGCGGCAGTCCCTTCAGTCTCGCCGGGCAGCAGGAAGTCGTTGGACCAATTTTCATGCGCGATGAGCGCTACTTTCCCGAATGTTGCCGCGCGCACGCCGGGCAGGGTATCCAGGCGCGCAAAAAGTTGCTGATAGAACTGCAACAGCCGTTCGTCCTTGTATCCGCTTTGCTCCGGCTGCAAGGTGAAGACCAGGAGGTTCTCTTGATTGAAGCCGAGGTTGACGCGTTGCAGATTGTAGAGCGTGCGGATGAACAAACCTGCGCCGACTAATAAGAGCAACGAGAGCGCCACCTGCGCGACGATCAGCCCTTTGCTCAAACGCGATACGGCGCTCGTTGTGCGGCGGCTCTGTTTGAGAGAAGTCGCCAAATCCAAGCTCGTCGCGCGCCAGGCGGGCGCCAATCCGAACAGCACGCCGGTCAGGAGCGACACGGCCAGCGTGAATGCCAGCACACGCCAATTCAGACTGACGTCAACGTCGCTGGGCAGAAATTTCGTGTCTTTGTCGGTCAGCGCCAGGAGCACGCCCTTGCCCCAGTAGGCAAAGAGCACGCCGACCGCTCCGCCCAAGACCGAGAGCAGCACGCTTTCGGTCAGGAGTTGTCGCACCAGACGCCAACGCCCCGCGCCGACCGCGAGCCGCACGTTAATCTCTGCAGTGCGCAGGGCCGCCCGCGCCAGCAACAGATTCGCCACGTTGGCACACGCGATCAGCAGCACGAGCGCCACCACGATGAACAGTCCATAGATCGTGGCCGTATAAACTCTGCGCATATCCAGCATCCCGCGACTGCCGGGCTCCACAATCAGGCGCGGATAATCTTTCGGATCGAGTTGCGCTGGTTCACTCGCTTTGCGCGGCGGCGGCCTCACTGCGAGGGCTTCGGCTTGGAACGTACCGTTCAAGCTGTCGCGGGCCTGTTCGTAGGTGGCGCCTGGTTTGAGCCGCCCCATCAAGTTCAGCCACCAGACGCCCGGTTCTTTCGCCGTGCCCAATCTGCTGTTCTCACCCTGCACCAACGGCTCGCCAGCGAGCGGGATGGTGACGGCGGGGTGATAATCCACCTGCAACGTGCCGGTGAAGGCGGGCGGCGTGACGCCGATGATGGTGAATGACTGCTTGTTGAGTTTGAGCGGCTGGCCAATGACGGCGGGATTGGCGCCGAAACGCTCCTGCCAAAATTGATGGGTGAGGACGACTACCGGCGCGGCGCCTGGTTTGTCATCTTCGTCAGTGATCCCACGACCCAGGATCGGTTGCACTTTCAGCCCGGCGTAATAGCCCCCTGACACGGCTTGCCCACTGATCAACTCTGCTTGCTGGCCCACCATTGCCGTCAATTCACGTATCGGAGCGAAGGCAAAGAAATCGCTGAGCGGGCTGTCAGACCCTTGCGCCCGCGCCTGGCTCATTTTTTCAAAGACTTCGTAGCGAAACAGCGAAAGCCCCCTGATGTCCGGCGGCCCAGGCACGTGCGATGTGCCGCTCATCCCATTTACCCTGAATGGGCGTCCGGCTTGCCATTCAAAGAGCACCAACTGCTCGGGCTGCGGAACCGGCAAGGTCTTCAGCAGCACGGCATCCACAACGCTGAACAACGCCGTGTTCGCGCCGATGCCCAGGGCCAGTGAAAGCACGGCGACGACCGTGAATCCTTTTTGCTTGAGCAGCATCCGCAAGCCGTAACGCAAGTCTTGAAACATCTCATCCTCCCATCGCAGCTATTGAAGCCACGGCGCATCGCCTCACTCATATCGCAGCGCCACCAACGGATCGACTTTCGTCGCCCGTCTGCCGGGCACGTAGCAGGCAATTAGTGCAACTCCGGTCAGTAAGATCCCGATGCTAGCGAACGTGGCCGGATCGGTCGGTTCGACACCGTAGAGCATCGTCGCCATCAACCGGGTAAGGGCAAACGCACCCACCAAACCAAAGGCGACGCCAATCAGGGCCAGCATCATTCCCCGCCCGATCACCATCTTGAACACATCTCGCGGTTGGGCGCCGATGGCCATGCGTATGCCGATCTCATGCGAGCGCTGGGTGACGGTATAACTCATCACGCCGTAGATGCCGACGGCGGCGAGAATTAAGGCAAGAGAAGCGAGGACCACGAGCAGCGTCATCGAGAGTCGTTGCGTGACGAGCGATTGGTCGAGCGTCTGCTCCATCGTGCTCACGTTGTACACTGGCTGATTCGGGTCAAGCGCCTGCACCTCGCGGCGCACGGCGGACGTCAGGTTCAAGGGATCCGCCGTCGTGCGGATGATCAGGTTCGCGCGCGACGCGAGGAATGGAAACGCGTCGTCGGGAGCCTGGTTGAACGGCAGATAGAGTTGCTGTTGCACGCGCTCTACGGCGTCCAGTCCAAAGTGTTTGACATGTGCCACGACGCCGACGATTTCAGCGTCCGGATTGTCTTTGCCATCACCCGCGATGTATTGGCCAAGCGGTTCTTGATCGGGAAATTGTTGGCGGGCGAACGCTTCATCAATTACCGCGACACGATGGCTGCGCTGAGTGTCTTGCGCGGTGAAGAACCTGCCTTTGACGAGACGGATGCCCATCGCTTGCAGATAGTCGGGACTGGTGAAATACATCATCGTCTGAGGCTGTTGCCCGGGTTCGGGCTTCGGACGTCCGACGATCGCGAATGAAGTGTCGGCTGTTGGTCCAAGCGGTATCCCGTTCGAGAACGCCGCCGACTCGACGCCGGGCAGTGCCGCGATGCGCCTGTTTAAATCGTTAAAGAAGTTGAGGACTTTGGCGCCTTCAGCCGGCTTTACGTTGAGCGCCAGTTGCATTGTGAGCAAATTCTGCGGCTTGAAGCCGGGATCCGTGTCGAGGATGCGCACGAAGCTCTTGATCAACAGTCCCGCACCGATTAAGAGCACCAGGGAGAGCGCGACTTCGGTGACGACGAGCGTGCTGCGCAGCCATGAGCGTCGTCCGCCCGCGGTCGAACTGCGCCCGCCTTCTTTGAGCGTGTCGTGCAGGTCAGTCTTCATGGCGGCGAGAGCGGGCGCTAAACCGAAGACGATGCCGGTCAGGATCGAGACGAACAGCGTGAAGAGAAGGACGCTGCCATCCAGTTTGATCACCGCCGTCGATGGCAAGCTGTCGGCGCTGGCAGAGCGAAGCAAGTCAATGCCCCACAGCGCCAGGAGCACCCCGATGATGCCGCCCAGGATCGCAAGCAGCAGGCTCTCCGTTAGCAGTTGACGGACAATGCGGAGGCGTCCAGCCCCGAGTGCCGTGCGAATCGCCATCTCTTTCTGTCGCGTCGCGGCACGCGCCAAAAGCAGGTTGGCGACGTTTGCGCAC
>DASQFN010000041.1 GCA_035633115.1 Gemmatimonadaceae bacterium
TGCAGGCACAATCCTCTTTGGCGGAAGCGGCTTTCTCGGCCCGTACGTGCTCGAAAATTATCCCGACATCATCTCGGTCGGGCGCACTCCACCGCCTACCAAGAACCGGCACATTCCCGTCGAGAGTTTAGACAATCTCGATGTGCTGCGCGACGTGGAGTTCGACAAAATCATCTTCATTATCGGGAACACTGACCATTACAATCTGGAGAAAGAGGATATTCCTCCGGGCGAGCCCACGGCATTCGATTATCACGTTATTCCTCTGATTCAGACGCTCGAACAACTGAAGCACCGCGCGATCAAAAAGTTCATCAACTTCTCGACGATTCTCATCTATGACGAAGAGCGGATCACTCTGCCCGTCTCCGAGCGCAGTCCCATCAATCCCTACAAGAATCGCTACGTGCTGAGCAAGTATTTTGGCGAAGAAGCGTGTAAGTTTTATGAACGCTGGACGCCGATCATCACCGTCCGGCTCTCAAATATCTACGGGCCGACTCCGCTCAAGCGATTCGATCTAATTCACCTGCTCATTCACCAACTGCTCGATCACGGCAAGGGGCAAGTCTGGAGCACAAAGCCGGAGCGAGATTTTATCTACGTCGAAGACGCCGCTCACGCCATCGTGCAGTTGCTTGAGACTGATTACACCGGCATCCTCAATCTTGGCACTGGTACCCGGACGCCCGTCCGCCGGATCGTGGACCTCTTGCAAGAGATAAGCGGATGTTCGATGACCGATCTCGATCAACCTGTGCAGGGGCCGATGAAGTTTCAATGCGATATGACGACGATTGAGCGGTTGATCGCCTGGAGGCCGCGTTATTCAGTTGAAGAAGGCGTCCGCCGAACTTACGAATTGATGAAAGCGTGGAAAAAGCGATGAAGCTGGGCATCAATGGTTGGCGCATTCACGGCCAGCGCACGGGCGTAGGCCGTTACCTTTTAAACGTCGTCAAAAACTGGACGCCCGAGATGGTCGCCGGACGGTTCGACGAAATCAATTTTTACACACCGAAGCCTGTTGACCGTACGGAGATCTCCTTGCCGGAGAACCTCCGCGAGCGGGTTCTCGCTTCGGATCGGTCAATGCTGCTTTGGGAGAATTCTCAGTTGGCTCCAAGCGCGGACGATGATGTGATCTTCTGTCCGTCGTACACAAAGCCGTTATTCGCTCGCGGAAAGACGGTCGTCGTTACCCACGATGCGACATCGAAAATGTACCCGCAGTTCTTTCCGTTCTCGGCGCGGTATTTCTACAACCCGCTGTACGGTTGGAGTGCGCGCCGGGCGACGCTGGTGATTACGACGACGGAGGCGGCACGGCAAGACATCGCGCGTGTCTGGGGAGTTCCGCTCTCGAAGATTCGCGTCACGCGCTTGGCTCCTGCCGAGGTTTTCAAACCGCTACCGGGTAATCTGAAAGTGGACGAAATGCGCGAGCGACACACGGGAGGCGCGCCGTTCTTCTTCTTCGTCGGAAAACTTTCGGGGCGTCGTAACGTTCCACGTCTTCTGGAGTCGTTCGCCGAGTTAAAGCGGCGAATATCCCTGCCACATAAAATGATTATCATCGGCCCGGACACGGCCACCTTAAACATCACTGCGCTGGGCGCAGAATTGGGCATCGCAGATCATTTGGTGCGCCTGAAATACGCTACAGACGAAGACTTGAATTTACTGTACAACGCCGCCGAGGCGTTCGTGATGCCATCCACCTACGAGACGTTATCGTTTCCAGTCATGGAGGCGCAAGCTACGGGGACGCCGGTAATCTGCATAGACACTCCGGGCGCGCGCGAGAATACAGGTGGAGCAGCGCTCTTTATACCCAAGCTGGAGGTGGAGGATATGGTCAAGGCCATGTCGCAGGTGGCGACCAATGCTGCGCTGCGCCGCGAGTTGGCGGAGAGCGGTCTCGTCAACGCGCAACGATTTTCTTGGCAACGATGTTCGGCTGAGACGCTGGCGGTTCTGGAAGAGGCCGCGCGATTGCCCGCGCCCGTCACCGATTTCAGAGCTTCGGAGGTTAAACTGGATGATTGACTACGAACGGCGTTCGGTTCTCGTGACCGGCGGCGCCGGCTTCATCGGCTCGCACCTAGTGGAGGAATTTGTCCGCCGCGGCGCGGAAGTGACGGTCGTGGATAATTTATCTACCGGCTACACGACTAATCTCGCTGCTGTCGCTGCGCGC
>DASQFN010000042.1 GCA_035633115.1 Gemmatimonadaceae bacterium
CTACGTCGATGCGTCTTTGGCGCCATCCTATGAGGCGGCGGTCAAGCTGGTGACGGAGCAGCTCCGCCACGCGATGCGCTTGCGAGAATTCTACGGCCCGTTTGACAACGCTGAAGGGTGCGATTTCGAGGTGCGGCTGGAACACCTGCAACCCTGGGAGGTGCGTGAGCAACGTGCCTTGCAACATTCGCACGCTTTTCACATGCGGTATTACTATACCTCGCTGGCGCGCCAGAAATTGGATCGGGTGAAAATCAGCGGGCCGAGCGGCGAACGCGACTTTTTCCGGCTCGCGGCCAGCGCCCACTACGAAGTCGAACACACAAACCCCAATCACGCCGATGTTGAGAGCTGCCCGATCTGCGGGCGCGCGGGGGAATACCGCGAATTGAAAGGCAATCTGGTGGAGCTGGTGCATGACCCGCTGGGACTCGAATTGGTCTTGACGGGCAAGATACGAGGGGAGACGGTCCGCTTCGAAGACTGGGATCAGCGCGAGGTCGGCAGCATTGCCGCGCTGGAATCAACATTCGCCTTACAGGATTTCACCTTTCCGGCGCAGACGGGTGACCGGAACACTTTGCGCATCGGGGTGGTCGTACTCACGCCCAAAGACAAAGCCGGCAAGCCACGTTGAATGGAACTCTCGCTCTGCCTGGAAATGCTCTTCACCGATCGCCCGTTCATCGAGCGCCTGGCCATTGCATCGCGGCTCGGCTATCGCGCCATCGAGTTCTGGGACTGGCGAGACAAAGACCTGCCGGCGCTCGCTGATGCGGCGGCGCGCCTCGGCCTCACCGTCGCAGCAATAAGCGGAAATCGCCAGCACGCGCTCATTGACCCGGACGCACGCCCGGAGCTGATCGAAGAGATGGACCAAGTCTTCGCGGCGGCCGGGCAGTTGAACTGCCGTCGCATCATGATGCTTAGCGATGTTCTCAGTGACGATGGCAGCGCCGCGCCAACGCCACCGCGGCCAGCGGAAGAAAAGATCGAAACCATGGTGGAGAATTTGCAGGCACTGGCCGACCGTGCGGAAGCGGCAAGCGTCACATTGCTCCTTGAGCCGCTGAACACGGCGCTCGATCATCGCGGGTGTTTTCTCAATACTTCGGCACTTGGCATTGAGATCGTCAGGCGCGTTAATAGTCCACAGGTGAAGCTGCTCTACGACATCTACCACATGAGTATGATGGGTGAAGACGTATTGACGGAGATCAAAAACCTGGAGTGGGTTGGCTATTTTCACGTCGCCGACGTGCCCGGACGACATCAACCGGGCACGGGAAAGATTGATTATCAAGCAGTGAATACTTTGCTCAGGCGAGTGAAGTATGGAGGATTCATCGGTATGGAATTTTCCGCGCTCGGCCCTGATGAGCAGGCAGCAAAGGCGCCGTTGGAGATTTTTGGATGACCGAAGCGATGCAAGCGATAGTTTTTCACGGGCCGGGTCACTGGGCTTTGGAGGAATTCCCGCGCCCTCGAATTCAAGCCGACGACGATGTGCTGCTCCGCGTCGATCGCGTGAGTATCTGTGGTACTGACATCCACATTCTCTCCGATCCCCCCGGCCACCCCGCGACTCCCGGAAGCATTCTCGGCCACGAATACGTAGCTACGGTCACGGATATCGGAGAGAGCGTGATCAACGTTAAGCCCGGCGATCGGGTGGTGATTGATCCCAACATCACCTGTGGGCTGTGCGAGTACTGCCGATTAGGGCTTACGAATGTTTGCGAGAACATGACCTCGCTTGGAATCTTCCGCCACGGCGGGCTGGCCGAGTTCAATACTGCGCCGGCCAAAGCGCTGCACAAAATCAGCCAGGATGTTCCGACCGAACGCGCCTGCCTGGCCGAACCGCTCGCCTGCGTGTTGCATGCTTTTGAAAAGACCGCTGTCGTGCCCGGTGAAAGCGTCGCGATCCTCGGCGCCGGCCCGATTGGACTGTTGTTTCTCCTGCTTTTCAAAAGCGCCGGGGCCGGAAAAGTTTTCGTAATAGAACCGACAGAGTTTCGGCGGCAAATGGCCGAACGGCTCGGCGCGGACGCAGTGTTAAACCCAAAGACCGAAGACTGCCCCGCCGAGGTGAAAGCCATCACGCGAATTGGTGTAGACGTTGCTGTGGACGCGGCCGGAAGTCTGCTTCCGGAATCCCTCGAGCTTGTGAGAAGGGGCGGCCGCGTGATTCTCTTCGGCGTCAATCAGCATGCCGATCGCCGGTTAAACCAGTACGCAATCACACGCTATGAAACTTCCATACTTGGCTCATACATCCAGCGAACGGCGTTTCCGAAAGTCGTGCGAATTCTGGAGGCCGGCCTATTGCCTGTGGAGAAGTTGATCACTCACCGTTTGAGGCTCAACGAAGTAGGCGAGGCGTTGGA
>DASQFN010000043.1 GCA_035633115.1 Gemmatimonadaceae bacterium
ATCTCTGAATCGCGAGGCTTCTTCATCGCCGCCCACCATTACCCGCAGGCTGGTGGCAATATCCGAGGTGTCGACGCCGAGGTCCGCCGCTCGCTCGCGATCGATTGCCACTCGCAACTCCGGCTTGTTGAGTTTCAGCGACGTGTCAGCGTCAACAATGCCGCCCAGCTTCTCAGACCTTTTTACCAGGTCATCTGCATATGCTGACAGGGCCTGAATCTCAGGACCGCGAAAAACAAAGTCGATGTCATAGCGCCCACCGGCGCCAAAGTTGAACGACGGTGCGTTGCGGACGCCAGCACGCAGCGGCGCAAATTTCCGCAAGCGACTGCGCACCTCCTGCATCACGTCCTGTTGACTATAGTTGCCTCGGAATGCGTTGAGCGGATTTCCCTTTTTGGTTTCTTTCCACAGCCGTGTCAGCGAAACCGTTCTCTCCTCGTGGGGCGCAATGCGCACGTATGCGCCCCCCTGGTTCACGCCTCCAATAAAGCCCCCGCCCGCGTTCGAGAGCACGAGGCGCACACCGGGTGTGGCAAGAATCTCCGTCTCGATTGCCTGCATGCCCTCATTCATCACGGCCAGATTAGTGCCTTCCGGACCGTTGATGTTTACCTCAAACTCCGCCTCGTCCACATTGGTTGGAATGAACTCCTGTTTGACTGCCCGATAAAGTGGGATGCTGGAAAGGATCACCGCCAAAGCCATGACCGAGACCGCCAGTCGATGGTGCATGGCAAAAGCGAGCAGGCGCGAGTAACCAGAGTCGATCCAGCGATAGAAGCCACGTCGGGAAGCAGGTGAACCATGACCACCCTTGGCATCATCGACGCGAATCAGACGCGAACTCATCATCGGTGTGAGCGTGAAAGAGACCAGCAGACTAACCATGATCGCGACGGCGGCCGTAATGCCAAACTGATATAGAAAGCGGCCGGAGATCGATGACATGAAGGAGACAGGAAGAAAGATCACAACCAGCGAAAGCGTCGTTGCCAGCACTGCGAGGCCGATGTCGCGCGTTGCTTCTTTCGCCGCTTCCTTTGCATTCATCCGCTTCTCTTCGATGAACCGGAAAATGTTCTCCAAGACGACGATGGCATCGTCAATCACGACGCCGACCATCAACACCAGAGCCAGCATCGTCACGCTGTTGAGCGTGAAGTCGAGCATTCTCATCATGGCGAAAGTGGAAATAACCGAGCAGGGAATGGCCACTGCCGCTATCAGCGTTGAGCGCCAGGAGCGCATGAAGAGAAAGACGACCAGACTCGCGAGAATACTGCCCAGGATCAAATGGGTCTCAATTTCATGCAGGGCGGATTCGATGTAACGCGACTGGTCGCGAATGACTTCGAGCTTGACGTCTTCGGGAAGCTGAGATGCCACACGCGGCAGCTCCCTCTTGAGCCCCTGGATAACCTCGATCGTATTTGCCCCTGACTGACGCCGAATCTCCAGGGAGACCGTCGGCACGCCATTCAGGCGGGAAACCGACCTCTGCTCTTTAGTTCCGTCTTCCACCCTGCCTACGTCGCGGAGGCGAACCGGCGAGCCATTAATATTGGCCACCACGAGATCATCAAAGGCGCGAGGGTCGGAATAGCGACCGAGCGTTCGCAGCACTAGCTCTTCGCGTCCCGTGTCCACATTCCCACCGGGAACATCTGCGTTCTGCCGTGCTAAGGCCTGCCGGACGGCAGTGATGGGAATCTGATAGGCTGCAAGTCGCTCCGCATCGATCCAGATATTAATGGCGCGCTGCAGTCCGCCCACGACGCGCACCTCGCCGACGCCACCCACGCGCTCGAGCTGAACGCGCACGGTCTTGTCCGCCAGTTCGGTAAGTTCACGAATAGACCTATCGGCAGTGAGAGCTATCGTCACTACTGGGGTACTGTCGTTATCAAACTTCTGCACTACCGGCGGTGTGGCATCGTCCGGCAATCGCCGTCCGAGGGTGCTGACGCGGTCACGCACGTCCTGGGCGGCAGTCTCCAAATTGCGATCGAGCTTGAAGGTAGCAATGACGAAGGAAGTGCCCTGGCTCGAAATTGAGCGCAATTCGTCAATTCCGTCGACCGTGTTAACGACTTCTTCGATCTGCTGCGTAATTAATGACTCAACTTCTTCGGGAGCTCCGCCCGGGAGAGCGGTGCGCACACTCACTGTGGGAAGATCGACGGAAGGAAAGCGATCGACGCCCAGACGGAAGAAACTGGCCGCACCAACGACGACCAGCGAAAGCACAATCATCGTCGCGAAGACCGGACGCCGGATA
>DASQFN010000044.1 GCA_035633115.1 Gemmatimonadaceae bacterium
ACGTCAAGGGTTACCTGGGACCACCTGGAGGGATGGGTGCGGGGGAAGGTCCAGGATCTGATCCAAACCCTGCTGGAAGAGGAAGTCACCGAACTGTTGGGACGGGGCAAATCATCGCGGCGCCCAGGCATGGACGCCCCAAGCGGCTACCGCAACGGGTACGGGAAAGAGCGGAGGCTGACTCTAAGCTGCGGCACTATCAAGGTGCGCCGGCCCCGAGTCAGGGGCCTGGAGCAGCGTTTGGAGAGCCGGGTACTGCTCCTCTTCGCCCGGCGCACCCGGGAAGTAGACCAGCTCATCCCGGAGCTTTATCTCCATGGCTTGGCCCAAGGGGACTTTGACCTGGCCCTCCGGGGTCTCCTTGGGGACAAGGCGCCCATCTCGGCCGGCACGGTAGCCCGCCTCAAGGAGAAGTGGCAGGGGGAACTGAAAGAGTGGAGGGAACGAAGCCTGGCCGGCCTGGAGGTGGTCTACCTGTGGGTGGATGGGGTATACGTGAAGGCTGGGCTGGAGAAGGCCAAGGCGGCGCTGTTGGTGGCCATCGCCGGTCTGAGCGATGGGCGGAAGGTGGTGCTGGGGCTGGAGCCGGGCCACCGGGAGTCCACCGAGAGCTGGACTGAGCTGCTGCGGGGATTGAAGGGACGAGGAATGACCTGTCCCAGGCTGGTGGAGGGTGACGGGCACCTGGGCATCTGGGGTGCCTTGCGAAATGTGTATCCCGAAGCGTTGGAGCAGCGGTGCTGGAACCACAAGATGGTTAATGTGCTGGACAAGCTGCCCAAGAAACGCCAGGGGGAGGCCAAGGGGCAGTTGCAACAGATCGCCTATGCCGAGACCCTGGCCCAGGCCGAAGCGCGGCGGGACCAGTTTGTCCGCTGGTGCCAGAGGGAGGGCCAACCGGCCGCCGCCGCGACCCTGGTGCGGGACTGGGAGCGCATGGTCACCTTCTACCAGTTCCCCAGGGAGCACTGGAAGCACCTGAGGACCACCAATGTGGTGGAGTCCCCCTTTGCGGCCTTGCGGCTCAGGACCGACGCGGCCAAGCGGTTCAAGAAGGTGGAGAACGCCACGGCGGTGATCTTCAAGATGCTGCTGCTGGCCGAGGGACGGTTCCGCAGGCTCAATGCCCCGGAGCGGATGCAGCAGGTTTACTTGGGAGTCCGGTTTCAGGACGGGATTGAGGTCAAGCAGGCAAGATTGCTGGAGCTGGCTGCCTGAACACGTTTACACACCTATTGACGGTAGCTCGAACATGGACACGAATAACGGTAACGGCGTCTTGACCAGGAACGGCACGGAATAGTATCTGGCTAGTAGACCTACGATACCGAGAGGCCCAGTCCGGCCCTTGGGGGGTGCAGGACGCCCGGTGGGATGTCGCAGGAGGGAGGTCTACGGAGCCATTAGCCTAAACGGTCCCGCTCCCTATCATCCGTGGCTGAGAGAGTGGAAGTTCGCGCGGTAAATTCTGTTAGCAGGGTGCTGAAAAACCCCGACCATTCCCCTGGCCCCCTTTCTGGCCAGGGAGAGGGA
>DASQFN010000045.1 GCA_035633115.1 Gemmatimonadaceae bacterium
CAGGTCGTTACGCAGCAACGCCGTTCTGCGCTGGGAATGGCACCCGGGCAGCACGATGTTCGTGGTGTGGCAGCAGGACAAGAGCGCGAACCGCGAGCTGGGACTGGTACGGCCCGGCGACATCTTCGACGCATTCCGGGCGAAGGGTGACACCTTCCTCGCCGTGAAGGTGAGCTACTGGATTCCGCTGAAGTAAGTCAGCAGCAGCGAGTACCCGGCCTGCTGTACTTCCTTTCCAAGAGGTCCGCCGCGAACTGATCCTTCGTCATCGGTTTCGTATCCGGATGATGACTTTGGCAATGCGACATGTATCGCTCGTAGTCGGGCACGCCGAGCATCGCGCGCAAAGTGCGCGCGATCCCGGAGACGAGAGCGGTTAGTCGATTCACTGCGGCGGATCGGGTTGGAAGGGAACGCGTGACGGCAAGTTCCGCTCGAAGAGCTCGAAGATCCGGCGGTACTCGTCGGTCCATGACGATGGTCGCAGGAACGCGTGATCCTCAACCGGATAAACGGCAAGCTCCCAGCCCGTTGTACCGAGCTCGATGAACCGCTGCGTAAGACGAACGATGTCCTCGAAGTGCACGTTGATGTCCACCATCCCATGCGCCATCAGCAGCGGATCGCGAAGCCCCTCGGCAAAATAGATGGGCGATGACCGGCGGTAGGCAAGCGTGTCCGTCTGCGGAAAGTTGAGAATCCGCGACGTGTAGCCGTGGTTGTAATGCGCCCAGTCGGTGACGCTGCGGAGCGCCGCCCCAGCGCCGAAGAACTGCGGCTGAGTGAACAGCGCAAAGAGCGTTATGAATCCGCCGTAACTTCCCCCGTAGATTCCGATCCGCTCGGGGTTGATCGAGTATTCCTTCGTGAGGTATCGGGACGCGTCAACCTGGTCCTGAAGATCCCGGCCGCCCATGTATCTGTAGATCGCCGTCCGCCAGTCACGCCCGTATCCATCCGACGCGCGATAGTCCAGGTCTAGAACGACGTACCCCTTCGACGCGAGATACTGATTGAACATGTACTCGCGCGGATACTCCGACCAGAAATTGCCGACGTTGTGCAGATAGCCCGCTCCATGAACGAAGATCACGGCAGCGCCGTTTGGCTCGGCGTTCATGTCCTTCGGACGATAGATGTGCGCGGGAACTCCAACACCGTCCGAGGCGGGAATCTTGACGATCTCCGGCACGATCCACGGAAACGACAGCCACTCCGCGCTCGGCGATACAGTGAGCTGAACTGCGTCGGCACGCGCGCGGTTGCGCATCAGAAAGAGATCAGGCGGGCGATTCACGAAGGAGTAGACGTCGGCGATCCATTCACCGTTGGGCGACACGACGCCAAGGTGCCGGCCCGATTTCGTGGTGAGCCGCTCGCGCGAGCCGCCGTTCACGGACATGCGGTAGATCTGCTCCTCGGCCGGCGATATCTCGCTGGTGTGGAGATAGAACCATTTCTCATCGGGTGAAAAATCGACGTCACGGACTTCCCATCGACCGCTGGTGAGCTGGCGGCGGTCGGTGCCGTCGGCAGCAACCGTGTAGAGGTGTGCAAATCCCGTTGCCTCGGAGACATACCAGAAGCGCCGGCCGTTGGCGTACCATCCGCCGCATGAGCTGCAGGGACCGCCAACCCAGGCGCTGTCGCGCAGCGTCTCCAGCGTTCGGAGCGTACCCGTCGCCGCGTCGATCGACTGAAGCAGCCGGAGCTTGCTGTCGCCGGTGTAAGAATAAAACGCGGCGCGCGATCCGTCGGCGCTCCAGTCGAGGATCTGAACGAACCCGTTTGCTGTATCGGTGGGGAAGGGGTTGAGCCACTTGATCGTCCCGGATGGCAGGCTCAGGAAGCCAAGCCGTCCCCGAACCTGCACGTCACCAACGTTTGTCCGGCCGCGGATGACTTCGGGGTAACCGGTCTCTGTTACGAGCCGCACGACCTCCACAGCGCGCGTTCCCTGCGGCGGAATGCGCGTCTGCACCAGAAGCGCATTGCCGTCAGGCGCGACCGAGAGTGCGGAAAGCTCTTCGCCTCGCTGCGTGTAATGGATTTTGACCCCGCGGGCCTCACGCTCGCGCTCTGCAGCTTTGCGAATGCTGTCCGCGCTAACGCGGTCGCGGATTGCCTCGAAGAGGTCGCGTTGCTGCTGCTCGATCCGGCCGCGCTGGCCGGTGGCTCGGGCGGAGTCCACCGGTGCGGGCCCCGGACGAATATCGGTAAGCTGTCGAACAAGACCGCCCGAAAGATCTATCGAGTAAACGTTGTTGTCGCGCACGAAGAAAAGGCGGTTCGCGTCAACGGCGAATTCCGGGGTGTGCTCACGGGCAACCGTCTGCGTGAGCCGCCGCGTTGTTCCGTTCTGCAGATCGGTGACGTATATGTCGCCGTTGTGCTCGACCGCCATGTAGCGGCCGTTCCTCGATCGGTCGCCGCTCGAGATGAGTGCGCCGACCGAGTCGAATTGCGCGGGCGAGACGCGTTCCGGCTTCGAGCCGGGCGCCGCACGCACGCGGTATCGCTTCACCTGCTCGCGCCAGTCGGTGCCCGGCTCGAGCCAGTTGAAGTAGATCCACCTCGAATCCGCGCTCCATCGCACGTCAGCCGGCGGCCGGCCGTAGAGCTCCGGTCCGCGCATGATGTTCTTGATGGAAAAGTCGAAGCTGGACGTGCGCTGAGCGCCAGCAGGAGGCGCGGTTAGCGAAGCCGCGACAGCGAGGCAGCAACCAGCGGCGAAATACCGTAACAATTGACGCGAGACTCCCAAAAAAAACTCCGTGTTCTTCGTGGACTTCGTGGTCGCTTCCTCACGCATGTTCGCCCTCAGCCATGACTCACGTTCCGCCATGACTCACCCTCCGCCAGCTGCTTGAATGACAAAATCCCGAGTGTGACTGTATTCGACTTCAGTCGTGATTGCACTTTTCCGTCCACTCACGACGGAGAACCACTCGTGCGCGGAGGCTACGATGATCACTACAACCGAGATCATGAAGAACGCGGCAACTCCGGCATCGAGGTAGTCGTTGAAGATCATGCGTCGTGCCGCTTCAATGCTCGCGACGCCGGGCGGCACCGTTCCCGCGGCAACCATTCCCTCGAACAAACGCGCATGCGACAGAAATCCCAGCCGCGGACTATCGGAAAAGATCTTGATCCATCCGCCAGTGAGCGTTACGACCGCAAGCCACGTGAGAGGAAGAACCGTAACCCAGGCGTATCGCGCCTTGCCCATCTTGATGATGATCGTCGTCCCGACGCAGAGCGCGACGGCGGCCAGCAGCTGATTGGAGATTCCGAAAAGCGGCCAGAGAGAGTTGATGCCGCCGAGCGGGTCGAGGACGCCCTGATAGAGGAAGTAGCCCCACATCATCACGAACACGGCGCTGGAGATGACGACCGCCGGATACCACGATACACGGCCCATGGGAGCCCATACATGTTTGGCGAGGTCCTGGAGCATGAAGCGGCCGACCCTCGTCCCCGCGTCGAGTGTGGTGAGGATGAACAACGCCTCGAACATGATCGCGAAATGGTACCAGAGGGCCATGGCTTCGCTGCCGCCCAGCACGCGCGAGAAGAGGAGCGCCATTCCCACCGCGAGGCTTGGCGCACCCCCGGTGCGTGAGAGGAGCGAGCTCTCGCCAACCTGGCGAGCAAGATTTTCCATTTCACCCGGGACGAGCGTAAATCCCCAGTTGCTGATTGCCGCCGCCGCCGATGCCGCGGTTGTCCCGAGCGCGCCGACAGGGGCGTTGATTGCGAAGTAGACCCCGGGAGTGAGCAGGCACGCTGCAATGAGCGCCATCACCGCGACGAGCGACTCCATGAGCATCGCCCCGTACCCGACCATCCGCGCATCACTCTCGCACTCGATGATCTTTGGCGTGGTCCCAGACGCAATGAGAGCGTGAAACCCCGATATCGCCCCGCAGGCAATTGTAATGAACGCAAACGGGAACACCTTTCCGGCAAACACCGGCCCTGTTCCATCGGTGAAGCGCGTCAGCGCCGGCATCTGGAGCGGCGGCAGCACGAAGAGAATGCCCAGCGCCAGCGCGACTACGACTCCGATCTTTACGAATGCCGACAGGTAATCGCGCGGGGCGAGGAGCAGCCACACGGGAAGCACCGACGCTGCGAAGCCGTACGCCATGATGAGAAGAGCGATCGTCGTTGCCTTCAGAGTGAAGATCGGCGCCAGCGTCGGATTCTGCGCGACCCACTGGCCCGCGAACAGCGCAAGCGTAAGGAGAACAATTCCTATCGCGGTCGCTTCGAGAACGCGGTGCGGGCGGACCCACCGCAGGTATGCACCCATGAACATCGCGATGGGAATCGTGAGACCAATTGTCACAATCCCCCACGGGCTCGCCTTGAGCGCATTCACGACGACAAGAGCGAGCACGGCGATCAGGACGACCATTATGCCGAGCACAGCGACGAGTGCGGTCGCGCCCGCGACCTTTCCAATCTCGTCCCTCGCCATCTGCCCCAGCGATTTGCCGTCGCGCCGGATGGATGACGCGAGGATGACGAAGTCCTGCACCGCGCCGCCCAGCGCGACGCCGATGATGATCCAGAGAGCGCCGGGAAGGAATCCGAATTGCGCCGCGAGAGTAGGACCAACGAGAGGGCCGGGCCCGGCAATCGCAGCGAAGTGATGGCCGAACACGATCCACCTGTTCGTCGGCGAGTAGTCGCGGCCGTCGTTCAGACGCACAGCGGGGGTCGCACGATCGTCACGCAGGTCGAAGATCTTCGCCGCGATGAACTTGCTGTAGAACCTGTACGCCACGGCGTACGTGCAGATCGCCGCGGTGAGCAGCCACGCCGCGTTCACCGTCTCGCCGCGCGACAGGGCGAGCCGTGCGAAGCTGCCTGCACCGAGTAACGCGATCAGCGCGAAAATCAGCGGCTGAAGAAATCTGCGCATGTGTTTCGCTGGAGAGTGTGGCAGGTGGAGGCGGTGAAATTGTGTATCGGTTAACTTTCCCGCAATCAGCCCATGGGTTCACTCGCCAGACTGAAAGACACGCCGTTGGCAGTCGCCGCTGCAGTTGCCGGCCTCCTGTGTGCGGGTGCACTCATCGGATGCTCGGGCGGCGGCGTGCCTGGTGGCATTCCGCGGCCACAGAGTACCCCGCTCGCGTACATGGCCGGCCGACAGGTGGTGGTGCTTCCCGTTCAACGGAACATCTCGTTCCCGGACTCGACCTGGCAGCAGCCGCCCTCGGTAACGAGCCAGTTCCTTGCCGCCCTCGACGACTCCATCGCCTCCGCACTCGGCGACCGGGGGCTGAGAAGCACCTGGACATTCGCGCAGGAAATATCCGCCGCGGCACGGCGCAACACCGGGATGCTTCCTGACCCTCATGCGCTGGCCGCCGCTGGACTCCGCCGGCTCGTAAGGGCGGGCGACGACCCGCTGAGTGAGCCGCTCGCATCGCAGGTCCGCTCGCTCGTCTCGATGAGGGACGCGCGGTACGCCATTCTACCCGCGACGCTTGTGTTCGAGAAGGCGGCGGGAGGACTGCGCGGCACCGTTCTCGTCTATCTGATCGACGCGCGAACCGCGCGCATTCAGTGGTCCGGCGCAGTCACGGGCGAGGTTTCGCGAAGCCTTTCGCCGGCGATGGCGGGCGATATCGCGCAGCGCATCGCCGACCTCGTCGCGGCGCGATAGAGTGGAGGCGATTAAAGTCTTCCATGTTTCTGATCTGCACTTCGGACGGCCGGCCGTGCCGGCGCAGATCGAGGCCATCGAAGCAATAATTCAGAACGAGAAGTTCGACGTCGTTGCGATATCCGGAGACCTCTCGCAGCGCGCGCGGTCGGGTGAGTTTCAGCGTGCGGCCGTTTTTCTTCGCGACGCGCAGAAGGTGAGCAAGACTATCGTGGTGCCGGGAAACCACGACGTGGCGTGGTGGCATGCGCCGTTCGGGATCGGCCGGAAGGACAAGCTCTACGAGAACTACTCGAAGTTCATCTCGAGTGAGCTCGAGCCGGTGCTGAGATTACCCGGAACAACCTTTGTCGGCCTCAACACCTCGCATGGCGTGACCATGCGCACGCTCACCTGGAACGTTCGCGACATCTCCATCATCGGCGACATCAGGCGGGAGCAATTCAGAAAGGCGGAGATTGCGTTCAACCAGTCGCCGCCGCCCGACGCGCGGGTCATCGTGATGCACCACAATCCGGTGAAGGGTGAGCTCTCGCAGCGTCACGGCCTCAAGCGAACGAAGAAAATCCTCGGCGCTTTCGCCGCGATGGGAGTGGATCTCATCCTTTGCGGTCACGATCACCAGGAGTCGGTGCATTACATCGAGCACACCAAAAAGGGAACGGTCATCTCCACTGCGGGAACGGTGTCGAGCCGGTCACGCGGTGGCAGGCCGTCGTCCGTGAACGTGATTCGCATCCTGCCAGGGCAGGTCGAGGTAACGACGCACATCTGGTCGGAGGCGGGCAGGACCTTCGTGGCCGGCCCACACGAATGCTTCGAGCGCTAAAGCTTCTCCTCGGCCTCGGTCGTCGAAGACGCCGGGTAACTCGCGCATACGACGAGTCGCAGCTCACGCTGGAGCTCGAGGCGCCTCCGCGAAGGCGTCGCGCCACTGAAAGAACTCATCCTGACGATGACGCGATTGCTCAAAAGCTCGTGCGCGCTTACGAGGTGCTCAATCGCGAGCGGTTCGACGGCTCACTGTCGAGGATTCCGATACGCGTGTCGCGGCGCATGAAGAGCAGACTCGGTCACTACACTCACCGCGATCCATCGGGCGAGGGCGCCGAGATCGCTATCAGCCGCCGTCACATCCGACGACATGGTTGGGGCGAAGCGATCGAGACGTTGTTGCATGAGATGGTGCATCAGTGGCAGGACGAGAGCGGGCTGCGGGTGGACCACGGGCGGCAGTTCCGCGCCAAAGCGCGCACGGTCGGCATAAGCCCGAGAGCGCACCGCGACGTGGCTTAGCCGCGCCGGCGCGACGTATCTTTCCGCGATGCCCAAGGCCGACCTCTACAACATCGATTCCGCGTTCTCCGAGGAGGAGCGCGCGGTGCGCGACAGCATTCACCGCTTCGTCGACGAGCGTGTGCTTCCGGTCATCGGAAAGTGCTACGTCGAAGGACGATTCCCGAAGGAGATCGTGCCGCAGATGGCCGAGCTCGGCGTGCTCGGCGCGAATCTCCCCGAGGAGTACGGCTGCGCAGGCCTGAACAACGTCTCATACGGCCTCATCATGCAGGAGCTCGAGCGTGGGGACTCCGGCGTGCGATCGTTCGCGTCGGTGCAGGGCTCGCTCGTCATGTATCCGGTCTACGCATTCGGAAGTGAGGAGCAGAAGCGCGAGCTACTGCCGAAGATGGCGAGTGGCGAGGTGATCGGGTGTTTCGGACTGACGGAGGCCGATTACGGCTCCAACCCGTCGGGTATGATCACGCGCGCCCGGGAGGAGTCCGACGGGAGCTGGGTCCTGAATGGCGGGAAGATGTGGATCACGAACGGATCGACTGCGCAGGTTGCAATCGTGTGGGCGAAGACGGGCGACTCAAAAGAGGAGAGCTCCATTCGCGGATTCATCGTTCCGACCAACACGCCGGGCTTTTCAGCAAAGGATCAGAAGGGGAAGCTCTCGTTGCGTGCGTCGGACACCAGCGAGCTGGTGTTTCAGGACGTCCGGCTTCCCGCGACCGCGCTTCTGCCGAGGTCAGGCGGGCTCAAGAGTCCGTTGATGTGCCTGACGCAGGCGCGGTACGGAATTGCGTGGGGTGCTGTTGGCGCCGCGATGGCGTGCTACGAGGAGGCCCTGGCGTACGGAACGAACCGGGTGATGTTCGGCCGCCCGATCGCGGGATTTCAGCTTCAGCAGCAGCGCCTGGCAGACATGGTGACTGAGATCGTGAAGGCGCAGCTGCTGGCCCTGCATGTCGGGCGCCTCAAGGATGCGGGGACGTTCACGCCGCAGCAGGTCTCGCTCGCCAAGCGGAACAACGTGAACATCGCCACGGATATCGCGCGTGAGGCGCGCCGGCTGCTTGGTGCCAATGGAATTCTCGCCGAGTATGCGTCGATGCGTCACATGGAGAACCTCGAGAGCGTTTACACCTACGAGGGGACGCACGACATCCATACACTGATTATCGGCCAGGCAGTGACGGGGTTGTCCGCTTTCGAGTGAGACCGGATCCAGCGGATCAACGGATTAAGCGGATCAGGCGCACTGCGCGCATCAGGCGCATTGCCCGGTCAAGAGCGCACGGAGACCGCTGACGGCTCGCTGACGCACCCCGGATAGGTTCTTCGCATCGAGGAAGCTGTCCTCCGAGCGGAGCGAAGAGCGCGTTTTGGGCACGGGGTCCGGATTCGAATCCGGACCCCGCTTTGGTTTCCGGACCAGTAAACCATCCGACCCGCCTTCCGGTCGAACCGTTAGTACTTACTGTAACCACTTACCTAACTCAGCCTGGTTCACTCTCATGGACTACATCCGCCAGCTCGGCCCCGTTGTTCTCGACCACCGCTTCCGACGCCTCATGGAAGCCCTTCTCCGCACCGCGCAAAACGTCTACGACGTGCGAGACCTGGAATTCCGTTCGCGATGGGCCTCGACGTTCCAGCTTCTGCACGGTGGATCACCGCTCGCGGTGGGCGAGATCGCTGCCCGCCTACGCCTCACACACCCCGGCGTAATCGGCATCACCGACGAGATGATCTCGGCTGGAATCGTTCGCGCCGTACGCGATGAAGACGACGCCCGCCGGCGCATGATCGCTCTCACGCCAAAAGGACGGCGGATGGCGCCCGAGCTGTTCCGTGTCTGGAAAGAGCTCGGCGCCGCGCAGCGTGAGCGCTTTCTCGCGGCCGGATGCGATATCCTGCCGATCCTCGACAAGGTCGACGATGGACTGGAGCAGCGCAGTCTCGCGGAGGAAGTAATCGAGCGCCTTTCCCGAAAATCCAAAGACCGCAGTCTGAAAGAGCCCGGTAGGAAGTCCATCGCGAAAGGTCCTGCCCGGCGAGCACGCGCCGCCGCAGCTCGCTCGTTCTTGCTCCTCGCCGTTTGCGGATTCGGTGGTGTGGCGGTCCCTGCCTATGCTCAGTCGGGACAGCAGACCTCCACGCCGTCGCCACAGCTCACCGCGGTCGCAAAGGAAGCGGTCATCTCGGCGCTCACCGACACGCTCATCGCCGGCTACATCTACGAGAAAACCGCGCGGATGCTCGCGGACACATTGCGCGCCGAGCTCAAGGCTGGGGCGTTTGACTGTTTCGCGACCGGCGACTCATTCGCTGAGCGGGTAACCACGACGCTCCGTCGAATCAGCAACGACAGACATCTGGGGCTCCACTACGGCGGCGGATCAGCGGAAGCCGGGCCAGTGCTTCGCCGGGTGCCCCGCTCGAGCGGAACCATTCAAACAGGTCCGGCGACTCCTCGACCGCAGCCGTCTGCCTCCGCCACGCCGACGCCTCGCAGAGTGAGAGTTTCCGAGAGCGGCGCTTATGGGTTCGGCCGCGCCGAGATACTCCCGGGCAACATCGGGTACCTCGAGCTTCCCGGGTTCTCCGGATCTCCCGAAGCGGTTGCCGTCGCCGATTCGATCATGAAGATGTTCGCAAACGTGAAAGCGCTGATCATCGACGTCGGGCAGAATCGCGGCGGCGGACCCGAGATGGTCCGGTATCTGTCTTCATACCTGTTCGACAAGCCGACTCATCTCGTGTCGACCTTCGCTCGCGGAATGGACGGGCCCAGTGAGCGACGGACATCGGAACGAGTCGGCGGCAAACGTCTGCCGAACACTCCCGTTATTGTCCTCACGAGCAAGCGCACGATTTCGGCGGCCGAGTCGTTTGCCTTCGGGCTCAAGGTCAAAAATCGCATCACGATCGTTGGCGAGCGGACAGCTGGCGGAGGCCATTTCGGAGGGTTCGTCTCGCTCCCCGAAGGCTTCCGGGTGTTTCTGCCGCGCGGCCGGACGTACGATCCCAAAACGAACCAGGGGTGGGAAGCGCAGGGCCTGAAACCGGACGTCGAGGTTAAATACGAGGATGCCCTTCGCACCGCAACGGAGCTCATCAAACGTCGCTGACGCTTTTGTGACGCAACCAGCATATCTTCTGCTCCCCGAGTCTCGGTTCTCGGCAGCGGAGCTCACGGCAGGTCAGGTTGTTGGGTGTACGCAGGTCATGCTTTTGGATGTGCGCAGGTCATATTGTGAGTGCACGGCAGGTCATGATGATTGGACTACGGCGCGTCATGACAACGGAGTGAGGGTCCGGAAGAGGGAGCCGGACCCCGCTTTGCGTTCTGCACCCTCTGGCCCGCTTCTGGTATCTTTGTGTGAAATCTTTCACAAGGGATGCCGGGTTGAAGATTGCCGTTTGTATCAAGCGTGTTCCCGACATGGACGTTCGCTTCAGGATCGGGGCGGATGGCACATCGCTCGATGACTCCGGGCTCAAATACGACATCAATGATTTCGACGCCTGGGCCGTGGAGGCTGCACTCCAGCTCAAGGAAAAGGCGGGTCAGGGCGAGGTAGTCATCCTCTCGCTCGGACCCGATGCTGCCGCCGAGACGATTCGGAAGGCCCTCAGCATGGGGGCGGACCGTGGAATTCATCTCAAGACAGATCGCATCCCGTTCGACGGATTTGCTATTGCTTCGGCACTCGTCTCCGAGCTGAAGGACGGCGGTTACGATCTGATCTTCTTTGGCAAGATGTCCCCCGACTCGTCGAACGGAGTTGTCGGTCCAATCGTCGCGGAGCTCCTCGGTCTTCCCTGCGTCACCGCGATCTCGAAGCTCGACATCGCCGATGGAAAAGGAACGGCGAAGCGTGAGCTCGAGGGCGCGCAGGAAATCGTCGAGTTTCCCCTGCCGGCCGTGCTGACTGTCGACGAGGGCCTGAATACCGCGCGGTATCCCTCGCTCAAGGGCATCATGGCCGCCAAGAAAAAGCCGCTGGATGTAAAGCCTGCGACACTCGGCGAGAATAAGGTCACGGTGCAGAAGCTCGAGCTGCCGCCGGAGCGCGCAGCTGGGCGGATAATCGGCGAAGGCTCGGCCGCGGTGCCGGACCTGATCAAGGCTCTTCAGACCGAGGCGAAGGTTCTCTGATGGCGAACATCTTTGCATTCGCGGAAGCTCGAAACGGTGAGCTGCGAAAAGTCGCGCTGGAGACGATAACCGCCGCGCGCACGCTTGCCGACTCCACCGGTGGTGAAGTCCACGCACTCCTCGTCGGTGCACCTGGAATCGGCGCAAAGGCGGAACAGCTCGCGCAGCATGGTGCGGACATCGTGATCCTCTGCGAGCATCCGGGATTCACGCAATACAATCCCGAGGCGACTGCAGCGCTGGCGGCCGAGCGAATAAAGGGTGGCGGCTATCGAGCCGCGGTGTTCACGACATCGGCGCAGGGTCGCGATCTCGCGCCGCGTGTGGCCGCGAAGCTGGGCGTAGGGCTGGTCACCGACGTAACCGGCCTGGAGCTCACGGGGGATACGCTCATCGTGAAGCACCCGATGAACATCGGCAAATTGATCGCAACCATCGCCATCGCGCACACGCCCGCCGTGATCGCCATACGTCCCAACACGTTCACTCCGGCGCAGACGCCGACGGCCGGCCGCGTGGAAACGGCCGAGCCGGTTGGGGATCCGTCGGCATCGCGCGTCGTAGTGAAGGAGCTCGTGCAGGGAGGGGGAGGGAAACTCGACCTCGCGGATGCGCCGGTCATCGTCGCGGGCGGGCGTGGTCTCAAAGCGGCGGAGAACTTCAAGCTCGTCGAGGAGCTTGCCGACGCATTCGGCAACGCCGCCGTCGGCGCGACTCGCGCGGTGACCGACGACGGTTGGCGGCCGCACAGCGACCAGATCGGTCAGACGGGGCGCCTTGTGAGTCCCGATCTGTACATCGCGGTAGGAATCTCCGGTGCGGTGCAGCATCTCGCGGGAATGCGCACTTCGCGGACGATCGTTGCGATCAACAAAGACAAGGACGCGCCGATCTTCAATGTCGCGGACTACGGGATTGTCGGGGACGTCTTCGAAGTTGTCCCCGCTTTGACCGCGGCGGTGCGCGAAGCCAGAAAGGGACATTAATGGAAGAGGAAGCGACCGCGCGTAAATGAGCACCTTCCGCGTCGTTCCCAGCGAGTACCAGCCCCCACTTCCCACCGAGCGGCTGATCATTCGTGAGCCGCTCGATTCAGAAGCTGTTCCAATGGATGTCGTGTTCGTCGGTGGGGGACCGGCCGGACTTGCGGGCGCAATCGAGCTCGCCAATCTCGTAAAGCAAGACAATGAAGCCGGTGGATCACTTGGCGAGATACAGATCGCCGTCCTCGAGAAAGCCCCCGGACTCGGCGAGCATTCGCTCTCGGGCGCAGTCGTAAATCCGATCGCGCTGCGCGCGCTCTTTCTTCAGTTGAAGGACAGCGATTTTCCGTTTCGCGCGCCGGTCACCAATGAGCGGGTCTATTTCATGATGGGCGACCGCGCACAGCGGATCCCCGCGCCGCCGACGATGCAGAACCACGGCTACTTCATCGCGTCGCTGTCGGAGATCGTGCGGTGGCTCGGTGAGAAAGCCGAAGCGCTCGGCGTCAACGTCTTCACCGGATTTCCCGTTGCATCGCTGGCGATGGAGAACGACGAGGTGATCGGTGTGCGGACGGCGCCGGCTGGTCTGGGGCGCGACGGAACGCCGGGCAGCAGCTACTCGCCGCCGACGGACATTTCGGCGCGAGTCACCGTCCTTTCCGAAGGCACGCGCGGCTCGCTGTCGCAGGCGCTGATGGCATCCGAAAAAATCGGATCGGAGAATCCGCAGATCTTTGCTCTCGGTGTAAAGGAAATCTGGGAGACAAAAAAGCCGCTCGACGCGATCATTCACACGCTCGGCTGGCCGCTGCCGAAGGACGCGTTCGGCGGCAGCTTCATGTATCCGCTGACACCGACGCTCGTTGCGCTCGGCATCGTTGTCGGCATGGATTACAAGCAGACCACGCTCGACATCCACGAGCTGCTGCAGCGACTGAAGACTGCGCCGCTGTTTCGCGATTATCTCGAGGGCGGTGAAATGGTGGAGTGGGGCGCAAAGACGATTCCGGAAGGTGGTTATTACGCGCTGCCCGAGCGGCGCCACGGCAACGGATTTCTCATTGCGGGCGATGCCGCGGGATTCGTGGAAGTCGCATCGCTCAAGGGCGTCCACTACGCGATGCAATCGGGAATCTTCGCGGCGCGCACGATCTTCGATGCACTGAAGAAAAACGACACGTCGCGCGAGGCGCTCGCCGGTTATGACTCGCTTGTGAACTCGAGCTACATCGTCAGCGATCTGAAAAAACGGCGCAACATGCGGCTCGCATTCCAGAAGGGCGGCCTGTACGGCGGCGGATTCAAGGCAACGCTCATGACGCTGACTGGGGGCGCGCTGCTCGGGAGAAAGATCGAGTCCGAGCCCGACGCGCACGTGGCACGCGAGGTAGCGCCCGAGACTCGATTCGTCCCGGACGGCAAGCTGACCTTCAGCAAGCTCGACGCGAACTTCAAGTCACGCAACGCGACGCGCGATGATATTCCTTCACACCTCGTCATTGGAAAGGACATTCCGCCCGAAGTCGCGACGCTCTATCAGCACATGTGCCCAGCCGGTGTCTACGAACGTGACGGCGATCGTCTCGTCGTCAGTCCTGCCAACTGCATCGACTGCAAGGCAACGGACGTGATCGGTCCGCGGTGGACGCCCCGCGAAGGCGACGCCGGACCACGATATCGATTGATGTAGGTTCTCTATGGCGCTGGAGAAAGAGGGAGTGACAGGTTGCTCCAAACGTCCAACGCGCTTGGCGCAGCGATCCGACGCGCGCCTTCGGCTTATCCCGCGATAGTGATCTTTCCGCAGGTCCCCAGTGATTCCTCGTGGGTAGGGATCCCGGCGCAGGTCGCAATGGGCGCGCTCGATAAGGCGGTCGCCGAGTTCCGCATCGATCCCGATCGCGTCTATCTGACCGGTTTGTCCATGGGCGGCAACGGCACATGGCATCTCGCGTACAATCATGCCGACCGGTTCGCGGCGATTGCTCCGATTTGCGCGTTCGTCACCCCGCTTTCCACGAGGACTTTCAAGTCGGCAGTACCTGCGGACAGCGCCGCTGCGTTTTCAACGCTGGCGCGACGCATCGCAAAGCTTCCGACGTGGATCTTTCACGGCGAGATCGATCAGGCTGTCCCGGTGTCACAGTCCCGTCAGGCGGCGGAAGCCATCCGCAGCGCGGGAGGCGACGTCAGGTACACAGAGTTTCTCGGGATGGACCACAATGTCTGGGACGCGACGTATGCGTCACCACAATTTGTCACGTGGCTCTTCGCGCAGCGACGCAAGCGATGAGCGCTATCTGGTCCGACCCAGCTCGTAAATATCGATCTTCTGGCTGATCTCCCCTACCTCGTAGGGGAACGTCTCCTTTCCCAGGAGCTCCAGACCGACATTCTCGCACTTCTCCAGAAATTCCGGCGCGGCGATGCGACCGGGATCGGCGATCAACGCGACGCCGTGCAGTGACAGCGTTCCCATCAGCACTGCCGGAAGGATCTTCGCGTACTCGCTCTCATAGAGAACGTCCGACGCGATCACCTTGTCGAAGTTCGTCGCGTCCGCGGGAAAGCTCCGCCAGTTCAGCATCTTGGCCTCTGGCGATTTGCCGAGGTTCTGAAATGCGTTCGCGCGCGTGAACGCCAGCGCATCCGTGTAGTAGTCGGACGCAAGTACCTCGTGTCCCGACGCAATCGCGGCCGTCGTCACGAGGCCCACTCCGCATCCGAGCTCGAGCAGACGCCGCCCATGTCCATTTCTGGCGAGAATCTGCTCCGCCAGGATCGTCGACGCAGGCCAGATGTCCGCCCAGTAGGGAAGCCTCTCGTCCTCGACGAAATCCTCCTCTCGAATCAGATCGTCTGATTTCCGCGGCCGCAGAATGCTGAACGTCCGATCGCCGACAGGGACGTCTTCGATGACCGTGTCGAACCGCTTCTCCAGCGCCGCGACAAGGCGTTTGCCGCTGAGATCGTCGAGCGGCTGTGTCACGGCGTCACTGAATCGCGAAATGCGACGTCATGCCCATGTCGTCGGTCAGCGGAAGTGCGTTGAGCATCGTTCCAGCCGGATTCGATGCGCTGTCTGCCGGGACCACGAGCAATGCATTGGCGCGCGCCATCGCAGTGAGCACGGCGGAGCTCTGCGATCCGGCCAGGTGCGCGATGTAGGCACCGTCGTCGGCGCGCGTGACGGTTGCCCGAAGAAAATGTGTGAGCCGCGTGGCAATATCGACCGGCTCGCCAAGACGAACCGGAATCAGCGCTCGATGCAGCGTTTCGTGGCCTGACATCTTCCGTATTACCGGCCGGGCAAATACCTCGAACGATACCATCGCCGAAACCGGATTCCCCGAGAACCCAAGCCACGGAATTCCGCGAAGCGTGCCGAAGGCCATCGGCGCGCCGGGCCGCATGCGTACTCTCCAGAAGTCGAGCTCGCCGCCCATCTCCGCAAAGACTGAGCGCATGTGATCTAGGTCTCCGACTGAAACGCCCGCCGAGGTAATGATGAGATCGACGCGCTCGTGCTGCGTGAGCTCGAGCTTCTCGCGCAGTGAAGACGGCGTATCGGCCGCAACGCCGAGGTCCACAGGCTCGCCACCAGCGTCTGCAATGAGCTCACGAAGCGTCCATGAATTCGCGTTGATGATCTTCGCCGCAGAGTCGGCCGGCGAATAACCAGCGAGCTCGACGAGCTCGTCACCCGAGCTCAAGATTGCAACGCGGGGCGTGCGGTACGCCCGGATTTCGCGGACCGCCGCGGCCGCGAGCACGCCGAGATGCGCAGCGCGGACCTCCGTGCCCGGCTCGAACAGCGTCTGTCCCTCGTTGAAATCCTCGCCGGCCCGCCGAATATTCCTTCCAAGGTCGCGAAGATCAGTGACCCCGACGCGCTCTGCACCGCGGTCTGTATCCTCGATCCGAATTACCGTGTCGGCGCCGAGCGGAATTGGCGCGCCGGTCATTATCCGCATCGCTTCGCCTGCACCAAGCGGACGAAGCGCATGCTGTCCTGCCGCGATAGTAGCGACCACCTTCAGTTGTGGCCGCCCGGCGTCAATCGACGCCGCTCTTGGTGAGTGGAGATTATTCCCCGTCACAAGATCGGAGCTCCGCACGGCGTAGCCGTCCATGGACGAGTTGTCCCACGGCGGCGAGGTGGTGTTCGCCACAACCCTGTCCACCAGAACGCGTCCCGCGGCCCGCTCCAACGGCACGGCCTCGGCGTCGAGCGGCTGAATCTTCCTGAGGATCCTCGCGCTCGCTTCGCCGACTGTGATCATCAGCGGCGTCTGGCGCGATAGCCGGCGAGGAGCACACCGACGCTGTTCTGGAAGCGGCTCACACTGTCCACCGGCACCGTGAAGTGATTGTTGAGGATGCTGAATACGAGGCGATCGCCGTCGCCGTTGTTGACGTACCCCGACAATGAGCGCGCGAACTCGAGGCTCCCGGTCTTGGCGCGCATGTTCCCGGCGGCGGGAGTCCCGACCATGCGCGTTCTTATCGTGCCGTCGACGCCGGCAATTGGCAGCGCATCGTAGAAAACCTGAAACGCGGTGTCGCGCTGAATTGCGACGAGCGTTCTCACGACCGTTTCGGGCGTGAGCAGGTTATGACGCGAAAGTCCACTACCGTCGTACACGATGAATCCGTCCCGCTCCGCGCCCCACGCCACGAGCTGGCGCGAGACAACAGCTGATCCGCTGTCCGCGCTGCCAATACCCGAGCGCTCGAGGCCGATCGTTCGCAGCAACACTTCCGCGATCTGGTTTTGCGATGGCTTTTCCATGTAGCGAAGAATCTCACGCAGGGGTGGCGACGTGATTTTGAAGAGCTCGAAACCGTCAGTGATGAGTGGCTCATGGGTGTACGAAATTCCGCCGCTAATGACGATGCCCCGCGAGCTGAGCGCAGACGCGAGCGCTTCGAGGTACGTCCTTGCCGGCGAAGTTGTGGCTGTCGCTACGGTCGTGTCACGACCCGCGATACGGCGCGTCACTGTTGTCATTCCTTCGTTGTACAGCAGCTCGTCGATTGGTGCGGCACTCCCGCCACTCAGGTCGTCCCACTCCCACCCGTACCCATAGATCGTATCGGGAAACACATTGGGGCCACGCCACAGTTGGCCCGTCACGCGCTTGATGCCGTGGGCCAAGAGTGAGTCGGCTACACGCGCCATCCAGTTCATGGCGTTGCCTTGCTGGACCCGATCGCTCACAGTGGGGTCGCCTCGCGCGGCCACTACAAGATGCCCCTCGAGCACACTGTCCCGGATCAACCCATGTCCGACGAACGCCGTCTCGAACCTATAATCGGGCCCGAGCAGCGCGAGCGCGGATGCGCCGGTGATGATCTTCATGTTCGACGCCGGAATGAACAGCTTCCCGGCGTTGCGTGAATAGAGCGTGTCGCCGCTTGCCGGATTGACGACGAGAAGTCCGATGTGCGAACCCCGGAATTGCGGATTCGAGACGAGTGAGTCGATCGAATGCCTCAGCGTCTCCAACGGAGTTCGGACGGGAGCGATACCGCCCTGAGTAGTAGGCGCGCACCCCCAGAGGAACACCGTTAACGCCGCAAATCGAACCACAATGCGATATGCGGTCGCTCTCGTCGCGTCTCTCATTCGGAGCGATAAGACGCGCTGAGCGTTTTATCCTCGGCGACCCTGACCTCGGTCACTCGCGTTTCAGGTGGGAGTGAAGCCTGAACGCGCTCGCTGATGAAGCGGGCGATGTTCTCGCCTGTCGGCACCAGCTCGCCGTCGGCGAACTCAGGTACCTCGAGATTGATGTTGCGATGATCGAACCGCTGGCGCACTTCTGTCTCGAGCACGCGGTCGAGAAGGCCGAGATCGACGACGAATCCCGTGACGTCGTCAATCTCGCCCCGCACGGTGACATCGCACGTGTATGTGTGGCCGTGATAGCTCGGCCGGGCGCAGGCGCCGAACACGGCTTCGTTCTTTTCGTCGCTCCACTCGGGGCGACGATAGCGGTGCGCAGCGGCGAAGGTAACGCGTCGCGTCAGGTATGCGGTCGGCATAGGGGGTTAAATGTGCCGTCGCACTGCGGCAGCGGGGAGGTCCGCTATCTATCGCCCCCGCGCACGTGCACGCGGGCGCGACGCTCAGTCGAATGCGTCGCGCCGCGACTCCGGCTCATCGAGGCCTTCGGGCGTCGGCCCCTCGGGGGGAATCCACGGCTCCGCTTCCTGTATCGCCTGAGTGACGTCGTGTGTTGCGCGCGGGTTTTGATTGCGATCCCGCGTTAGGTGCTCCGCCTCCGGGTTCTGTTGACCCGGCCCATCGCCCAGAAGTATTCCGGAGTGCTCGTCCTCGTCGACGAGGTGCTCGTCGATCGCCTCGGGACTCTCGGCCCGCCGGATATCGTCCACAACGAGCAGGTTCTCGGCGTCCTTGAGTCCGATGAGGTCGGTCAACACATGATCGACCACGCGAAGCTCGACGTTGGTTCCGACCCGTCCGGAAACGCTCACGCGTCCGTCGCGGACGTTGACCGTGATGTCGTCGGCGTCGAATGCCTTCTGCGCGCGAAGCTCGGTTCTCACGAGCGTCCGAAGCTCATCGTCGGAGAGATTCGCGATCTCGTCGGTATTATCGTAGTCGTCGGCCATTTCGTCCTCGCGCTCCTGCCGGACGCGTGGAGCGCCGGCTGTTATCGGAAGAGGAGGTACGACACTCCGAGCGTGAACGCTCCGTTTCTCTTCCAGAAGTTCTTGGCCTGATCGGCGTCGAGCACCGCAGTATTGTCGCTCGTCAGAAAGTAATACTGACTCGGATACTTGATCTGATACATGTAAGTACCAACGTCCGCCCGAATCTGCAGACGGCCACCCGGTACGAACCGCAGGCCACCGGCAACCGAAATGGCAAATGTGGTGCCGAGTCTGTACGGATCCTCGTCGACTTTCTTGCCGGCGTCGGTGGCGATGCCCAGCCCCGTGTAAATCACAGGAACGATCCCGTGAAAGCTTCGCTGCCCCGTGAGGTTGAGGGAGATTCCGGCGTCCGCCAGATATACCGGCCAGCTGCGAACTCCAAGGCTACGCGTAGCAGCGGGCTCCGTCGGGTTGATCACGTTTCTCTCGCTGAATGCCTGCGCGAGGCGGACAACGAGCTGCGCCGGCCCTCCAACGACAACCTCGTAGCGGACTCCAGCGAGTCCGCCGCCTCTCGGTGCCACGCCGGCGGGATCGGAGCTCGGCCGAAAGTATCCTCCAAACAACGTTGCCTCATGATGGTACTCGAGATCGCGGTAAGGGCTCCTCTCCGGCGGGTACCCTGTGCTCACCTGCGCCGCCGCAGGGCTCGCTGCAATCGCCGCAAAAACTGCAAACACGAACAAGCTACGCTTCATCCGGTCTCTCCAAGTGGGGTTCCAGTCATCTCTTCCGGCTGATCCATGCCGAACATTCCTAATATAGTTGGCGCAACGTCGCACAAAGCGCCGCCGTCGCGAAAAGCGCGCACATCGTCAACGCCAATCGCCACGAACGGCACCGGATTCGATGTGTGCGCGGTGTGCGGACCACCGCTCTCGGGGTCGATCATCATCTCGGCGTTGCCGTGATCGGCCGTTATCAGTAGCCTGAGGCCTGCGCTCTCCGCCGAAGCGAGAACGCGCGCGAGACAGGTATCCACGGTTTCCACCGCGCGGATCGTCGCCGCCAGCGAGCCACTGTGTCCCACCATATCGGCGTTGGCGTAATTGCACAGAATGAAGTCGTGCTCCCTGCGGGCGATTGCCGAGCAAAGAACGTCGGTGATTCCGGGGGCGCTCATTTCCGGCATCAGATCGTATGTCGCAACCTTTTGACTCGGCACGAGAATCCGCTCCTCCCCTTTGCACTGTGCCTCGCGCCCTCCGTTAAAGAAGTAAGTCACATGCGGGTACTTCTCCGTTTCCGCCGTCTTCAGCATCGTCCGCCCGTTGTTCGATAGAACCTCGGCGAGAATGCGCGCCATCGATTGCGGCGCAAACGCAACGGCGACATTGAGGGTTGGGTCGTATTCCGTGAGTGTCGTCACGGAAACGCTCCGCCTGCTGGAGATGTCGAATCCGTCGAACTTCGGATCGGTGAGACCTCTCACGATCTGCCGCATTCTGTCCGAGCGGTAATTGAAGCAGATCACCTGATCGCCGTCATGCATCGGCGCGACAGCTACTCGATTCTCGACGATTACAACCGGCACGATGAACTCGTCGGTCACACCGGCGTCGTACGCAGCACGAATTGCTGCCAGTGGATCGGTCGCGCTCGGGCCAGTCCCGTCGACTATCGCCCGATAAGCCAGCTCAGTTCGCTGCCACCGGCGATCGCGATCCATCGCGTAATAGCGTCCCGATACCGACGCGACGCGCACACTCGTGGTCTCATTGCGTCGCTCGCCTCCGATCTCACCGAGCAGCTTCTGCATGTATCCCAGTGCTGAACGGGGCAGTGTATCGCGTCCATCGGTGAATGCATGAATCGCGACCCGCGGAACTCGCTCACGCCGGGCCAGCTCGATGACCGCGAGAAGGTGCGTGTCGATCGCGTGAACTCCACCCGACCCGATGAGTCCGAGCAGATGGAGCGGCCGACCGTGTTCACGCGCGGTGCGGCAGGCAGCGACCAGAGCGTCGTTTCGGAAGAATGATCCGTCAGCGATTGCGGTCGAGATACGCACGAGGTCCTGCATCACGACACGGCCAGCGCCGAGATTCAGGTGCCCGACCTCGCTGTTTCCCATCTGCCCTTGTGGCAGGCCTACGCGAGTGCCCGACGCGTCGAGCAGCGTGCGCACGGGATGCCGCCATATCGAGTCCCACGTGGGCGTGCTGGCCAGTGCAATCGCGTTCCCTTCGGTCTCTCTCCGGTAGCCCCAGCCGTCGAGGACGATCAGTGCAACCGGACGCGATATATCTCGGGCCATTATTGCTCGATGAGGGTAACATTGTACGTTAGAAGCCGGCCGCCAAATGTACCCCCCCTAAAAGACACCATCCAGCGATGCGCATTCTATTTGTTCTCGCGTTATTTGCCGCGCCCGCGGTCTCCGCGCAGGAGGCACTTTACAACGCGGCCCGGGTCACCCCGATGCGTTCGGCACCAGGCCCCGACGCAGCTCCCTCACCGGTAGTTGGTCAGGTGAACCGTGGCTCGACGGTCGAGGTAATCGCTCGCGATCGCGGCTGGGTGAGGGTAAAGCTCGAGGGATGGGTGCGCGAGTCGGACCTCGTGGTCGCCGACAGCTCGCTTCGTCCGTTGAGCGCCGCTGACATCCGAAGCGATCCCGGGGCTGCGCAAGGCAAGCTCGTGCGCTGGAACGTTCAGGCAGTGTCGCTTCAGACCGCCGACGCTTTGCGGGTTGGACTCTCGCCCGGCGAGCCCTATCTCCTGGCCCTCGGCCCCGGCGTCGAAAAGAGTCTGGTATACCTCACGGTGCCCCCGGGCCTCTTGCCGAGCGTTCGAAATCTTCCCGCGATGGCCGAGGTCGTGGTGGTTGCGAGAATCCGCAACGGGCGCAGTGAGCCGGCAGGAGTGCCCATTCTCGATCTTCAAAGCGTGACGAGAAAGTAGATGGAATCACCCGACAGCACTCGCGGCGGACCGGGTCAGCCGCAGGACGAGCCGGGCAGTCGTCGAGACCCTGCAAAGGGACGCGAGGGCGACCGCCGTCGCGGTAACTGGCGCGACTTCAGGCAGTCGTATCCCGGGTTCGTCTTCACGCTCATCCTCGCGCTGCTCGCCATTCTCATGCTCGACGGGTTTCTCGTCTATAAGCGCCGCGCATACACGGAAGAGGTGAACCGGCTGCGCGGGGCGATGACGGAAGCAGAGCGGGAAAGGACAGACGCCATAGTGCAGGCCGAGCAGGACAAAGCGCGCATTGCGATCGAGCTCGCGAAGCGACAGGCAAAGCTGGAGAAGTCTTTGCATCTGGGTGTGGCGCTCGACAGCGGGAGGATTTACCTCGAGCGGGAAGGCGCGGTTCTACGTGAGATGGCGGCGCTTTTCGGACCCGAGGTCGGTGTGACCCCGGGGTCGGATTCTCTCCCTGTGGTGATACCTCGCGGGCAGCGAACGGTTGTGCGACTCGATGAGAATAGAATCGTCCTTGAAGGGGGAAGTGCAATCGAAGCCGCGAGCACGGACGTGGCTTCCACGGATACCTCGCCAATACCTGCCGGCAACGTTCGCATCGGACTCACAGACATGAAGGCGATTCGCCCGAATCTGAGTCGCGGCATGCGCGTATACTTTTATTGAAGGTGTGACAATGGGTTTTGTTAATACTCTCACGCACGGCAGCAAGTGGATCTGGATCACGCTGCTTGGCTTCGCCGGGGCCACGGTGGCGAGCGCGATGCTGGTGACGAAAACAGCAGACCTTCGCTATCAGCGCGACGTGAATCGAATGGTCTTCAACGACAACCTGAACGTCCTTCAGGAAGTGAAGGCCAAGCTTGGCTTGACGACGGACAGTCTGAACCGCCTCGTGTCGAGCCCTGCGGCTCAACCCAATCAGCCTTACATCGTGATCAGCATCGCCGAACGCGAGCTGTGGTACAAGCGGGGCAACGAGGTGTTGTTCCATACGCAGGTTGCGACAGGCAGCGGGAAGACTCTCGTCTCGGGGGCCAGCGGCAAGGAGTGGAAGTTCGAGACGCCGCGGGGACGTCTCAGGGTGGAGGCGAAGGAAGTAGATCCGGCGTGGGTTCCTCCCGACTGGCACTTTCAGGAACAGGCGATGAAGCGCGGACTCGGCGTTGTCCGGCTCGAGCGCGGACGCGCGATTCCAAGCTCTGACGGGTCCGTGATAACGGTCTCGGGCACGGAGGTCGTGAGGCGGTATCCGAACGGGTCGGTCGTTCCACTGGAGGCGGCTGACGGACGGGAGATAGTCGCCAACGGCAACATCATCATTCCGCCGTTCGGCACGACGCAGCGGCGTTACCTCGGTGTCCTCGGAACCCGCCGGCTGAAGCTCGGCGACGGATACGGGCTGCATGGCACAAACCAGCCCGAAACAATCGGACGAGCAGTCAGCCACGGTTGTGTCCGCCTGCGCAACGAGGATATAGAAAAGCTCTACGAAATGGTACCGGTGGGGACGCCGGTTTTCATCTACTGATGTCCGGCCTGGCGCCGGAAGTTTCGCAAGACCTGGGCAACGTCGTGCAGGCCACGTTTTTCAAGCGGCCGAAGCCGGCAACCTTCGTTACCATCCTGCTGGTCGTCGCGGCCACGCTCGGCGCAGTCCAGTTCCGATCGAGCATCACGCCCTTCGCAGTGAAGCCGTTCGGCAAGTTTCTCTCTGAAGCGCTCCCCATTGCGGTCCCGTCATCAACCGCGTTCGGCACGAGTGGCGGAGTTCTCCTCCGTTTCGCACTGCCCGGCGAGCGAATCCGTTATCCGCTCGACGTGCATGGGGACCCAACCTCCCTGCAGTACGACTGGGTGAGACTCGGCGAAACCGTCGCGTCCGGCAGGCCGCAACCGCTCGTCGGCGCGGATGTGAATGCTCCGTTCAAGGCCGGCTTCTATCGCCTTGCACTCGTGCGGGGGGACCAGCTTCGCATCATCGACGGATTGACGCTCGCCGTGCTCGTGCCTTTCAAGGAAAAGGAAGGGACGATGCTCAACGGCTATCGCATCGGAACGTATCTCAAGGAGAAGCTAGCGGGCAATCAGGATCCTCCGGCCGGGTTTCTCGAGATTACCGAGCGCGACGTGAGTCTTCCGATAAGCAAGCACCTTCGGGTGGGCGATTTCCTGAGCCACGACAATCAGCAGACGTGGCCCCGGTATGCCGCTGTCAGTCCCCGCCTGCTGGACAAGCTGGAGCTCGTGATCTCCGAAATCATGAGATGGCACGGCTCGGCTGCGCCCAGGAGTCTGGCGCTCGACGTACATTCGGGGTTTCGCGCGCCCGCGTACAACAGCCGCATCAGGCGCGCGGCACGAGACAGCCAGCATCAATACGGTGACGCTGCAGACCTCATCCTTGACGCCAACGGCGACGGGAAGCTGACTTCACTCGACAGCCGGATGGTTGGGCTCGCGGTTGAGATCGTGGAACTCAAGCATCCCGAGCTCGTAGGTGGGTTGGGGGTCTACACGAGCGGGCACGCACGAACCACCTACGTGCACATCGACGCGCGCGGTAAGCGGGCGCGCTGGCGCGGATAAGCGGGCGAGGGAGGAGGGGGAGCCGACGATGAACGATATTCTGCGGGACAGGCTGATCAGGAAGCTGGACACTCTGCCTGAAGAGCGCGTGTACCAGATCTTCGACTTCATCGATTTTCTGGAGTCGAAGTACGCTCAACGGTCGAGCCAGTCCTCGAATCCTCTGAAAAGGTTCGCCGAGGGAATGGAGGACACGCTTCGAGCGGGGAAAATGTCGGCAAATGTGATTGGCGGCACGATGAACATCATGAACAAGGCAGTAGGCGCGATCAACGATGTCGCGGCGGCTGGCAAGTCTGTTGCAAGTGAAATCATCGGCGTTGCGACCGGAGGGCCGGCCGAGCCGAAGCCGCCGGAAGTCACTCCCCCGGACATACCGCGGGGCGGGCCGCACGAATTGGGGAGTCAGCTGCCAAAACCCCCGGGAGACGAGCGTAAGTGACAATCAACATTGGGCGGGTTACACCGACCGGAAAAGAGGTGACGTGATGGCCCGCAAGACTACTCCCTCGACGGCCGCTCCAACGGGCAGAAGGACGCGAGCCATCCCGGCCGAAGTAAAGAGCTCGAACCGTCCGAGAACCGGCGCAAAGCGAACCGTGATGGGAACCGTGAGCGAGATTCCGAATTTTCTGAGGCTTCTGTACGGTCTCATCACGGATCGCCGGGTTGCGAACATCGACAAGCTCGTCGTCGCCGGCGCGATCGCGTACATTCTGATGCCGCTCGACCTCATGCCCGACTTCATTCCGTTCCTGGGAGAAGTGGATGACGTCTTCCTGCTGATCTTTGCGATCCAGCGACTTATCAGCAACGCGGGCAAGGCGGTCGTCGCCGACCACTGGGTCGGCGATGCGGCTGAGCTCCGAGCGCTCAACCTCGAGCGCATTCTCGCGGCTTGCGCCTTTTTTCTCCCGCGGCGCATGCGACGTCGCCTCCGCGCAATAGGGCGCGTCTGAATTGGCGCCCGGTCGTTCTGCTGCGACGCGACGTATCACCGCGCTGTGCTGCACGTGCGCGGCCGTCGCGACGACGACGGGCTGCTCGATGATGATGAATATCCGGCCGGCCGCGGACAGCTACACGTACGATCTGGGAACGGCGTCGGCTCAGGACGCACGGGCGAAGGCGGAGACAACGTTGAAGCCTTTCGGCTACCGTTTTTCTGCCGACGACGGGCAGCCCGGCGTGCAAATGGAATCCCAATGGCAACCCCGCGAGCCAATCGATGAGCAGGAGCGCGCAAGCGGCTACGAGATCATCTCGAGGGTCAAGGTCACCGGGCACCGGAGTGAAGCAGCAGGCCAGCCGAAGCTCTATCACGTGCTGCTCACGATCGAAAATCGATTTGTGCCTTCGCGCGAAACGGGTCGCACGAGCCGCCGCCTCGGGACGCCCGTGGGATCGACTTACGCGCGGTCGATTGTGAAGCAGATGAGTCTTGCCTTCGGCGGAGCATCTCGCCCGATAGCGGACGAGCCTCGACCGTTCTGAGCCGGCGCACA
This sequence comes from Gemmatimonadaceae bacterium, assembly GCA_035633115.1. NCBI lineage: Bacteria > Pseudomonadati > Gemmatimonadota > Gemmatimonadia > Gemmatimonadales > Gemmatimonadaceae > Gemmatimonadaceae bacterium. The sequence goes on from DASQFN010000045.1 coordinate 25,825, forward strand.
AGGGCTCGAGCGCCTTCGCACTCCCGGTAGAGCTCCGAGCCACGCCGTGAGAGTGCACCGAGTCAGGAATCTTCTGTGGCTGGCGTGCGCTTCCGCAGCCGCGTCATGCACACCTTGGTCGGGACCAATCGCTTCGGCGCCCGAGCCATCCGCACCGTCCCGTTCAACACTACCGCAAAGGGTCGGCGCCGCACCCGGCGGTCGACAGCCAACGCCTCTCCCGGTGCCGCTGGCATCGGCGCCACAGGATCAGTTCGATCTCCAGCGCCTCTTCAAGCAGATGACAGACCTTTCCTTCATGACCCAGCTTGGCCCCGAGATGGTCGTGAGGAAAATCACCTACAGCGGCGCCGACAAGCTCCCGATCCCGGCCTACTTTTTTGCTCCGCGTGACACGAGCCGCAGGCGCGCGGCTCTCCTCTTCGTGCACGACGGCATCCATGGCGACCTCAAGGACATCTATGTGCGGCACATCCGCTCTCTCGTGCGCGAGGGGTACGTCATCGTCGCGCCGGAGTACCGGGGCAGCTCCGGTTACGGAAGAGCCTTTTACGATTCGATCGACTATGGCGGCAAGGAAATCGACGATGTGATCGCCGCGCGCGCGTATCTGCGATCATTCGTGCCGTACGTGGATCTCGGGCGCCTCGGCATCATCGGATGGAGTCACGGCGGTTTCATCACGCTGCACGCGATATTCAGGCATCCCGAGTTTTTCAAGGTTGCCGTCGCGCACGTACCGGTGGCGGACCTACCGACACGAATTCGCACGCACTCGCCTGCGTATGAGAGGCTCTTTGCCGCGCAAAAGGCGTTTGGCGGGACGCTCGCGGAGAGGCCGCAGCCTTACATCGAGCGCTCGCCGATCGCTCACGCGCGAAAGCTGCGCACTCCACTTCTCGTGCATGCGGCGACCAACGACGACGACGTGCTGATCATCGAGACTCGCAATCTCCGCGATTCGATGGTCGTCGCGGGGAAGCACACGGAGGGTCTGTTCTACTATCGTGAATGGGTCGATCCGCCCGGCGGCCACGCGTTCAACCGTATCGATACTCCGGAGGCGCGGGAGAGCTGGAACGCGACGCTGGCTTTCCTGAGGAGCTACCTGAATCCCGGGCGGCGCCCCTGACACTGGACTGAGAGCGGGCGCTGCCATACATTCAGCTATGGCGACTACAACTCGTCCGACAACCAGGCCCGCTCAACCGGCAGCAACCGGCAGCGGGCCTTCGCGTTTCAGGGAACAGCCCGACGCGGGCACACCTGAAAAAGTACCTGGACGAGTGCGCGAAGACGTCGTTCTCACATTCGACGACGTACTGCTTACGCCGCGCCATTCCGTAGTCCATCCGAAGGACGTCAGCACGAGCTCGCGTTTCACCCGCAGCATCAGGCTGAACGTTCCGTTCGCATCCGCGGCGATGGACACCGTCACCGAAGCGGAGATGGCGATGGCGATGGCCCGCGGCGGCGGCATCGGTGTGATCCACAAGAACATGTCGGTCGACCGGCAGGCTGCCGAGGTGGATCGGGTCAAGCGGTCGGAGAGCGGAATCATTCTGAATCCGATCACTCTGCCGCCCGAAGCGACGCTTCGCGAAGCTGCCACTCTGATGACACGATTCAGAATCTCCGGACTTCCGATCGTCAATCGGGAAGGTCACCTGGTCGGCATCATCACCAATCGCGATCTGCAGTTCGAGCGGAATCTCGACCAGGCACTTTCGGAGGCGATGACTTCGCAGCTGGTTACCGCGCCGGTTGGAACCACGCTCGAGGATGCCGAGCGTATACTTGGCAAACACCGGATCGAGAAGCTTCCGGTGGTGGACGAGAAGGGCACGCTTCGCGGATTGATTACTGCTCGCGACATTCACCAGCGGCGCGCATTTCCGAACGCGAACAAGGACGACCGCGGAAGACTGCGTGTGGCGGCGGCAATTGGCGCCACTGAATATCGTGATCGAGCGAAAGCGCTTGTTGACGCCGGAGTGGACGTGCTCGTGATCGACACGGCGCACGGGCACAGCGGCGGCGTGCTCGACGCGGTGGCCGACGTGCGCGAGATGTTCCCCGAGATTCAGCTCATCGCCGGAAACGTGGCGACGCGCGACGGTGCAGCGGCCCTTGTCGAGCGCGGAGTGGATGCGGTCAAGGTTGGAGTCGGGCCTGGCTCCATCTGCACGACGCGAGTGGTGACGGGCGTCGGAGTCCCGCAGCTGACGGCTGTGCTCGATGCCGTGGAGGGCGCCGGCGACGTACCGGTGATTGCCGACGGCGGAATCAAATACTCCGGCGACATCGTGAAGGCGCTCGCAGCGGGCGCATCGAGCGTGATGATGGGCTCGATGCTCGCGGGAACGGAGGAAAGTCCGGGCGAGTCGATTCTTCTGGAGGGCCGGCGGTTCAAGATGATTCGCGGCATGGGAAGTCTATCAGCGATGCAGGACGGAAGCGCCGATCGTTATTTCCAGGAAGGCGAGATGTCGGCGCGGAAGCTCGTACCCGAGGGAATCGAAGGGCGCGTGCCGTACAAGGGCCCCGTAGCGGACGTCCTCTTCCAGATGGTCGGTGGGCTCAGAGCGGGGATGGGTTACGTAGGGTGCGCGACGATCGATGAGCTGCGCACGAAGGCGGAGTTCGTGCGCATCACGGCCGCCGGTCTGCGGGAATCGCACCCGCACGACGTAACCATCACTCGCGAAGCCCCCAACTATTCGGTGTAGCCGAAGCAATTTGTAGTGAAGGTGTAAGAGTCCGGAACGCCCGGATGTTTCCTTGACAACCTCTCAGTTCGGGCAGCAACTTCTCCACGCATCCCGTTGTCTACTGTATAGTAGGCGCAGATTCTGCTGAGCGTCGCCGCGTCCCTCGCAGGTCCCACATCCGCCGGTTTCCGGAGAATCGCATGGGCATTTGGACTAAGAAGAGCATTGCCAGCCTGCAGGCTGAAGCCGGCGCCGAAGAGGGCGAGCACACTCTCAGGCGTGCGCTCGGCGCGCTGAACCTCACCACGCTTGGCATCGGCGCGATCATCGGCGCGGGAATCTTCGTTCTCACCGGAACAGCCGCGGCGAATTACGCCGGACCCGCCATCGTCTATTCGTTCATCCTCGCGGGACTCGGCTGCCTGTTCGCCGGACTTTGCTACGCGGAGTTCGCCGCGATGATCCCAATCGCGGGCAGCGCCTACACTTACGGATACGCGACGCTCGGCGAGCTCATAGCCTGGATCATCGGCTGGGATCTCATTCTGGAGTACCTCTTCGGCGCCGCTACGGTCGCCGTCGGCTGGTCAGGGTATTTCTCGGCGTTCATGAACGAGCTCGGCTTCCGGATACCGGTTCAGTTCACCGGAGCGCCACTCAGCGTCGCCGGAGGCTTCAACCTCGTTCCATCGCAGATCTGCTTCAACCCGACGACCAATGAAGTGATAAGCGTCGCCACGGGACAGGTTTGCCAATACTCCACGGTGCAGGGGGTGGTCAATCTGCCGGCGATGGTACTCATCGGCTTGGTGACCGCCCTGCTGGTGATCGGCATCCGCGAGTCGGCACGCTTCAACAACCTCATCGTGATCGTCAAGCTCGCAATCGTACTGCTCGTAATCGGATTCGGCTTCATGTACGTGAACTCCGACAACTGGCATCCGTTCATTCCCGAGAGCACGGGGGAGCGCGGGCAGTACGGATGGGGGGGCATCGTCCGCGGGGCGGCGGTGATCTTCTTCGCGTACATCGGATTCGACGCGGTATCGACGGCAGCGCAGGAAGCAAAGAACCCGCAGCGCGACATGCCGATTGGAATTCTGGGCTCGCTCGCCATCTGTACCGTTCTGTACATCCTGATGGCGCTCGTCATGACGGGCCTCACGAAGTACACGAATCTCAATGTTCCGCACCCGGTTTTCGTCGCGATCGCGGCTGCAGGTCCAGCCCTGGCGTGGCTGCGTCCGATCATCAACATCGGCGCGATTGCGGGACTCGCTTCGGTGGTGCTCGTGATGCTGCTGGCACAGCCCAGAATTTTCTACACGATGTCACGCGACGGCCTGCTGCCGCCGGTCTTCAGCAAGGTGCATCCGAAGTTCCGGACTCCGTACATCACGACGATTCTGACGGGAGTCGTCTGCGCCCTTATCGCAGGCGCGTTCCCGATCGCTTTGCTTGGAGAGCTCGTGTCGATCGGGACACTGCTGGCCTTCGTCATCGTATCGGCGGGAATTATCATGCTTCGCCGGACGAGTCCCGACATTCCACGACCGTTCCGGACGCCGCTCGTGCCGCTCGTTCCGATCCTGTCGATTCTCATCTGCGGCTACATGATGGTCAGTCTGCCCGGTGATACCTGGCTCCGTCTGATCGTGTGGCTCATACTCGGTTTCCTGATCTACTTCCTATATGGGAAGGCGCACTCGCGCGTGGCGGCCACCGAATCGAGTGGTTGATCTTCTATCGGTACCGCCACACCGAGCCGAAGCGATAGAGCGCCTCGCGCGGGAGTTCCGCGCGGGGCGCTCTGTCGCAATCAGCACTCACATCAACGCCGACGGTGACGGCTGCGGCTCCGAGGCAGCGCTCGCGCGGCTGCTCGAGAGTCGCGGGCTCAAGGCCCGAATCGTCAATCCCACACCGTGGCCCGAGACCTTCCGATTCCTGTTGGGAACGGATGTGACGGATGAAACGGATAAGGGACCTGCGGCGCTCGCCGGTATCGACCTTTTAATAGTCGTGGACATCGCTGATGTGAAGCGGCTTGGCTCGCTTGCCGAGACAGTGCGGAGCTTAAAAATCCCGAAGCTCGTAATTGACCATCACATCCCGAGCGACGAGCCGCCGTCCCAGAACATGCTGGCTGACACGACGGCCTGCGCGACGGGAGAGCTGATTTACGACGTCGCCGTCACGCTTGGACTCGAGATTACGCCGGAGATTGCGAGCGCCCTCTATGTCGCCGTGCTCACCGACACGGGCGGATTCCGGTTCAGCAACACGAGCGCCCGGTGCCTTGCCGTGGCGAGCCAGCTTCTCGCCGCCGGAGTCGAGCCGGAGGAGATGTACCGGCGCCTGTATGCATCCCTGCCCATTGGACGCCTGCATCTTTTGCGCGATGCGTTGGCGACTCTGGAAGTGGACCCCGCCTACGGAATCTCGTGGATTTCAGTCGCTGCAGGCGCTGCTGAAGAATACGGATTGAAGTCAGAGGATCTCGAGGGAATCGCCGAGCATCCGCGGTCTGTTGGCGGGACGAGGCTTGCGGTTTTCTTTCGCGATCTTGGTCACGGAAAGATCAAGGTTTCGTTCCGCAGCACCGGCAAGGTCAATGTCAACGAGTTTGCCCGGCTTTTTGGAGGGGGCGGGCACGCTCGCGCGTCCGGTGCTCTTGTTCCCGGGACGCTCGAGGAAGTGCGGCACAATGTCATTGCGGCTGCGAGGGAGTTTGTTGGGGCGATTGGAACTTCGAAAAGCTAAACAATCCGGTACGGGCAACGGCTTGACGGGATACGGGTTACGGGTTTTTCCCCGGTTATCCGTATCCCGTTGCGCGTCAGAAGCGCGATGCCGTCAGTTTGACGTCAGCTCCGGCCCATGCCTTGGCAAACCGCCTCTCAGCGGCGGCCGCTTCAGCCGACTTGCCCTGCGCCCGGAGTGCGGCAGCAAGACCGAACAGCGACCACCCGTTCTCGGGAAACCTCTTGAGGTCCTCGCGGTAGACGACTTCAGCTTCCGCGTTCCGCCCCGCCTTCAAGAGCGCAGCACCCAGTGACTGACGGATCGGGTAGTACCATTTCGGCGGCTCGAAATAGAGTCCGGCGTCCTCGATTTTCAGCGCCTCGCGGAAGTGCGCGATCGCCTCAGCGTGCTTGCCGCTCCGCGTTGCGATCTCCGCCATGAGAGCGTGGACGGCAATCGAGACGGGCGTCTTCGATTCAGCGTCGACCGGCGTGGCCCCGTCTATCGCCTTGACTGTGTCGAGAGCGACTGCCGCCTCGGCGAACTGACCCTTCGCTGCGTGTGCAACCCCGCGCGCGTAGTAGGCTATCGCAAGCGGGAAGCGGAGGTCGGACGGCGGGAGTGGTTCGGCGAGCACCTCATCCCAGCGCCCGAACGTCGTGAGCGTGAGCGCATAGTACGGAACCATCTCCTGGAGCATTCCGACCGATCGTGCGACGTCGAGATTGACCTTGGACTTCAGCGCCCGCGCATTCTCGATTGCCTGCGCGCTCTTCCCGGCCAACGTCGAGACAAATGCGAGGAAATGGATGTTGTGCGGATAGTAGGCCAGGGAATAGACCGTTGTCGGCTTCTGCCCCTCGATGAACACCTCGTCGGAGTGGATCGCGTGGACGTTGGCCGTCGCCGCGTCGCCATATCTACCCACGCGGACATAGATGTGGGCCGGCATGTGGACCATGTGGCCAACGCCCGGCATCAGACGGGCGAGTCGCTCCGCACAGGGGACGGCGAGCTGTGGAGTTGCTGCCTCGACTGCATGGATATAGTAATGACACGCTCCGGGGTGGCGCGGGTTGCGCGCTATCACCCGCTCGAGCTGGCGGACGATCTCACGCGTGCCGGGATACGGCTGCCCCGCCGGCGTCCAGTAATTCCAGGGTCGCAGATCCATCAGTGACTCGGCGTAGAGAGCAGCCGCGTCGAGATCGTTCGGATAACTCCGGGCAACTTCCCTCATCGCGTTGGCGTACGCGGTGTCCAGTCTGGCGCGATTTGCAGGCGGCACGGCCGCGTACCGGGCCGCCACAGCGCGAATGTATGCGCGCTCCCGCGGCGCAGCGTTGCGGCTTACCGAGAGAGCCTTCTGCGCCGCTTCATAGGCTTTGACCCCGCTCGCAGAGTCCATCCCGGCGTTCACGTGGGGGCCGTACGCGTACGCGATTCCCCAATAGCACATCGCGCAGGTGGGATCCAGCTCCGTCGCGCGCGTGAACGACCTGATCGCCTCCGCGTGATTGAAGCCGTACACCAGGCGAAACCCCTGATTGAAGTACTGCTGAGCGCCCGGGACTTTCGTGCTCACTACCTTGGCGTGGCTGCCGAGATCCTTGTAGAGTGGAACGGTCCCCTGCTGGCCGGGAAGGCTCGAGGCGACGAGCAGCAGGGCGGTGGTGATTCGAACGATCATATCAGCTCCCTTATTTCGTCTTTCTCCATCTTAGCGTCGCCTGCGTCGCCCGCAAGAGCCCCGGGCCCGGCTGTCGCCTGTTGCGCCGCCTCCCCGAGAGGAGCCTCTTGCCAGTCTTGGCAAGAAGGTCCCCGCCGACCAGGCAGCGCAGCCGGCTAGCGATCCAGCCGAAACACGAACTGCTGCTGAACCAGCTGCGCGACGGCGCGGCCGCCGATTGTCGCCGGGCGGAAGCGCATGCGTGGGAGAGCCCGTCGAATCGATTCGACGAATGCATCGTTAGTTGCTGTGATGATTCGTAACGAGCTCACATCCGCTCTGCCGGACTCGCGCACCACAAACTCCGCCGCGACCATTCCCTCAATTCCTGCAGCGCGCAACGCGGAAGGATAAACGGGGACTGTTTCGCCGATCATGCTGACAGCGGTTTCGACTTCCGTAATACTGTAGGCGCGCTGTCCCTCGCCGCCTGAGGCGGCGGATCGCGACAAACTGGTCGAGGCGCTATTCCCGGTCGCAGTCGGCACGAGCTCCGATGTCACCGGAGCAATCTGGACCTCGATCGAGGGAAGGGAGGTCGGAACGTCAACCGAGAACGCGGGGGACATCCGTATCAGGCCGACGTTCGCAGCGCGTGGCGAGTTATGTGGAGCCCTCGGAAAGACAGGGGCCGCCTGCTTCGGCATGGGCACCCAATGGATCACGACCGGCTCGTCCGGCTTGGCCTCCGCGGCCGCGCCGACTGCAGTGGCGTACACCGCGACAAAGATGATTGCGGTATGGACGGTCGCGCTCGCGACCATGAAGTGACTTGTTCGCGTACGATGTGCTCTCGATTCCAGCAGAGTAGTGAGCATGGCGTCTCCTCCGGTTGCCAATAGGTACTGCATATGAGACGCGGTGCGCCATCGCTCAAAACACGATTCACCGACTTGTAATGGTATGTAACGCCTAGCGATAATCCGGCGCTAACGCTGGCTTAATCCAGCTGATGGCTATCCGTGCGGACGGTTCAGACTGTTCTTGGTGCTGAACCCCTCGGGGTATCGCTTTCGGAGCTTCTCGACATTCATTCGCGCAATGTCCGAAAGGCTCACACCAATGCCCTTCGAGCCAACGGCGCAATACCACAGGATGTCACCGATCTCTTTCGCGATCTTGTCGCGCGTCGCGTCGTCCAGCGGATGACCGTGATACAGAATCTTCTTCACGTGGTCGGCGATCTCGCCTGATTCGCCCGACAGTCCAAGAGCAGCTGCGTCGAGCATTGTCTGCTCCGACTCCGTGCTCTGCGGCGACGCAGTACGCAATGCGAGCTCCTGATACTCGTCGAAGGCCTCGAAGTTCTCCATCAGCTTCCGGGTGAGCCGGTGACACGAATCCGGCCATACATGCCGAGGACCTGAAAGGCGTAGTCGCTTCCGACGACCTCTACAACCTGTCCCTCGGGCATGCTTTGTTTCGCGCTGCAACCGCTGAGGGCGAACAGCAAAGCGATGAGCGAAATCCTCAAGGCGCTACCAGGCCGCCGTAGGTCTCGGGCCGGCGGTCACGATAGAACTGCCAGACGTTCCGCACCTCGCGAATCTTGTCCAGATCGAGCTCAGCCGTTACAAGCTCTGTCTGATCGCGCGATCCGCTGGCGAGGAACTGACCGCGGGGGTCGCAGAAGTAGCTCTGGCCGTAGAACTCGCCGATATCCCACGGCTGCTCGTGTCCAACGCGATTGATGGCCCCAACGAAGTACGCGTTGGCGACAGCGTGCGCGGGCTGCTCGAGCTTCCACAGATACTCCGACAATCCGGCGACAGTGGCCGAGGGATTGAAGACGATCTCGGCACCGTTGAGGCCAAGCTCGCGCGCACCTTCGGGAAAATGACGATCGTAGCAGATGTACACGCCGACGTCGGCGTACTGCGTCTTGAACACCGGGTAACCGAGGTTGCCGGGCTTGAAGTAGAACTTCTCCCAGAATCCCGGTGCCACGTGAGGAATGTGGTTCTTTCTGTATTTCCCCAGGAACGTCCCGTCGGCGTCGATTACCGCCGCGGTATTGTAGTAGACGCCCGGTGACTCTTCCTCATAGATCGGGACGATGATCACCATGTTGTGCCGGCGGGCAAGCTCCTGCATCAGCTTGGTCGTCGGCCCATCCGGAATCTCCTCCGTCGACTCGTACCAGCGCGTGGTCTGCTCGGCGCAGAAGTACGGGCCGGTGAAGATCTCCTGCATGCAGATGATCTGGACGCCCTCGGCTGCTGCTTTCTCGATCAGTGGAACGTGCTTGGCGAGGTTCGCCTCGCGAATCGTGTCCAGCGACTCGTCAGTCCTGCAGGCATGAGTCGCCTGGATGAGGCCGCATTTTACGACTCGGGGCATACCGCTCAACTCTCTGTGATTGGATGACTGAATGAAGGCGCTTCAACCGGCCGCTCCGCCCGCTGCGTGCGCATCAACAAAAGATAAACCGCGAAGCTGAGGATGAACGTGACGAACCACGCATAAGTGTAGAGTGTGTCGAAAACGTTCGGATTAGCCACTTGGCCGCCGGGAGTGGTTGCGGCGCGGACGAAGCCCGGCACGACGGGAAGTATCGCGATGACGAGCGCGGCGATAGCCCGAATGTTAACACCGTTAACATAGGAGTACCGGCCCTCAAGCAGGAAGAGATCGCGGACCGACAGCTGCTGACGCCGGATTATCCAGTAGTCGGCAATGAGGATTCCGCCGAGAGCGCCCATCAGGCTCGAGTAACCGATTAGCCACGTGAAGATGTACGCCGCCGCATCGGAATACAGCCGCCAGGGCATCATGAGAATCCCGATGACCGCGGTGATGAGCCCGCCAGTGACATAGCTGATGCGCTTCGGGCTGAGATTCGAGAAATCATTTGCCGGCGAGACGACGTTCGCCGCCATGTTGGTCGTCAGCTGCGCGGCGAGAACAATGAGCGCGCCGAAAATTATCACGGCGGGCGAGCCGATCCGCGTGATGAGCTCGACCGGATCCCAGATCGCTTTGCCGAAGATGACGATGGTCGCGCTCGTGACGGCCACGCCGATGAATGCGAACAAAACCATCGTGCCCGGAAGGCCGAGCGCCTGACCCAGCGCCTGCGATCGCTGGCTCTTCGCGTAACGCGTGAAGTCGGGAATGTTGAGGGAAAGTGTCGCCCAGTAGCCCACATTCGCGGTGAGCGCGGCGGGGAAGAGCGTCCAGAAGGGCGTCGCGCCGCCCCGAAGCCTCGTCGACCCTTCCAGAATTGCCGTCAGTCCGCCACCGTTTCGTATCGCCCACACGAGAAGAGCGAGCCCGCCGGCGAGCAGCAGCGGCGCCGACCAGCTCTCGAGAACCTTGATGCCTTCGGTCCCCTTGAGAATGATGAAGACCTGAATCACCCAGAACACCGCAAAGGCGATGGCAGTGTGTATTCCGATCTGCGCCCATCCATCCCATGCCGCTGTCATGAGCGCGTCGAGCGCCAGGCCTCCGATCCACGTCTGAATGCCGAACCATCCGCAGGCGACGATTGCGCGCAGCATCGCCGCGACATTCGCACCGCGCACCCCGAAGCTCGCCCTGCACAGAACAGGAAACGAGATTCCATACTTCGTTCCGGCGTGGGCATTGAGAATCATCGGAACGAGCACGATGACGTTGCCGAGGAGAATCGTGAACAGCGCCTGGTACCAGTTCATGCCTTGCTGCATGAGACCGGACGCGAGCGTGTAGGTGGTGATGACGACGGCCATCCCGATCCACAGCGCGGCGATGTTGTAAGTGGACCATGTCCGGCGCGACGGCGGGGTCGGGGCGAGGTCCGGATTCCAGAGCGGGCTGGAGGCGAGCTCCTCATCGTGCGTCTCGTTTTCGACCATCGCTTCCTCGCGGTGAGTGAGCTCCAGCCCGGTCAATACAACTTGCCTGTACCCGGTGTCAAGAAACAGAAGAAAACGGCGCCGGGATAGCCACGTGTGTCTTTCTACGTTGCCGTCATTCCCAGCGGAATATCTTGGCCGACAGTGCGGTACATATCACGAACACGAGAGCAAGAGCGCCGATATCTCCAAGATGCATCGACCACGGGTTGCCCTTCCAGATTCCCTGAAGCAGCGAAACGGCGGGCGTCAATGGCAGCAGTCGCGCAAAGGTCCGAACCGACGGAGAGAAAGCGGACATCGGCACGAACAAGCCAGAGACAGCGATCATCGGGTAGAGCAGAATACTGGTGATCGGTTGAGCAAAACGCGCTGTGGGAACGATGCTCGCAATCACGAATCCCACTGACAGGATGCTTGCAGTGGCGATCAGCATTGCGACCGTGAATCGTCCGAGTGGAATACCCGAGTCAGTCAAGACCGATTCTCTCGCGAACATGAACGTGAGGGCAAGCGTCGCGCTCGTCAGCAGGAGCTTCACGATGACGTGCGCTGTCAGAATCGTTTGCGGTCTGAGCGGCGTGGTGCTCAACCGCTTCAGAATGCCGCTCTCCCGGTATATCGACATGATCGACACCAGCGACACAACGGCGTTGATCGCGATGAGTATCGCAACGAAAACCGGAACGTTGACCCTGAAGAAAGTGCTGGCGGCTGCCTGCGCTCGGGGAGCCACGGCGGTTCCGATCCGACCGAAAAGCACGAGGATGAGAACCGGAGCGATGACTGTGCCAAACGCTCCCATCGGCTCTCTGAAGAAAACCTTTATCTCGATCCAGATGAGGCGCCACAGCCCCTGCATTAGCACTTAATCACGGATGGAATGGCCCGTAACCTTGATGAACACGTCCTCGAGGTTGGGCAGAATAGTACGGAAGTCGCTTACACGAATTCGATTCTCAGACAGACACCACACCACGCTGGTGACGAGGTCCTCACCGCTGCCCCGAATCGTGAATCGGCCGTCGCGGGCTGTCACCTCCGCAACTCGAGGCATCGCCCGGAAAAGCACTTCAGCACCCTGGTCCTCCGTGAACAGCACCACGGTTCGCTCCGGACAATACTTGTTGATGAGTGCTTCGGGAGTGTCGATGTCTATGATCCGCCCGTGGTCGATGATCGCCACTCGATCGCACAGCCGCTCGGCCTCTTCCATCAGGTGCGTCGTCAGGAACACCGTCTTGCCGCGCTCACGGATGCCGCGCACGAGCTCCCAGATCGCGCGTCGCGCCTGCGGGTCGAGGCCGGTCGTAAGCTCATCGAGAAATACGACTTCAGGGTCGTTGATCAGCGCCAGAGCTACGAAGAGTCGTTGCTTCTGCCCACCGGACAGCTTCATGAACCACGCATTGCGCTTGTCGACCATGCCGAGCTGCTCGAGGAGACGATCGCCGTCCGACGACTTTTTCCTGTACAGCGACGCCCAGAGGTGTACAGCCTCCCATACCTTGATGCGCTTCTGAAGTTGCGCCTCCTGGAGCTGGACCCCCATCCGGTTCCGCAGGGTGTAGAGGTCACGAATGGGATCGAGGCCCAATACCGAAATTTTCCCGCGGTCGGGCGTGCGCAGGCCCTCGACGCACTCCATTGTCGTTGTCTTGCCTGCGCCGTTCGGGCCGATCAGGCCAAAGATCTCTCCGTCGCGGACCTCGAACGACACGTCATCCACCGCGACGATGGAGCCGTACGTCTTGCGAACTCCCGAAACCTGGATGACAGCACGGCCGGATTTGGTTCCGTTCATCCGCCCAATCTAGTCGCTGCGTCGAGACACGTCATCGCGGGTGGAGGCTGCTTACATTGCCTGGAATGACTCGGACTGCTGAAGTCAGCACCGCAACAGCAGGCCGCCGGGAGTGGATCGGATTATCCGTGCTTGCACTGCCCTGCATGCTGCTCGCGATGGACTTGACCGTCCTGCATGTGGCAGTTCCCGCATTGAGCGTCGATCTGAAGCCGAGCAGCGCGCAGCTTCTGTGGATCGTCGACATCTATGGATTTCTGATCGCCGGGTCGCTCATAACGATGGGAACTCTCGGCGATCGCATCGGGCGTCGGCGGCTGCTCCTGATTGGAGGAGCGGCGTTCGCCGTTGCGTCGGCCGTCGCCGCATTCTCGACGAGCGCAGAGATGCTCATCGCAACTCGTGCGCTTCTTGGCGTTGCCGGCGCGACGCTGATGCCATCCACGCTTGCGCTGATACGCAACATGTTCCACGACCAGCGCCAGCGTACGACGGCGATTGCGGTGTGGCTCAACAGCTTCATGGTGGGCAGTGCTGTCGGTCCACTCCTCGGCGGCGCGATGATCGAGCATTTCTGGTGGGGGTCAGTATTCCTGCTGAATGTCCCGGTGATGGCGCTGTTGCTCGTGCTCGGTCCGTTTCTGCTTCCGGAGAATCGCGACCCTAACGCGGGCCGGCTCGATCTGGCGAGTGCCGGGCTGTCCCTCGTTGCAATGCTGTCGATCGTCTACGGAATCAAGCGTCGTTGATCATCACTGCCCGGCGCCGCTCGCAGTACTCGATCGCCGCAGATCGATGGCTGACATCGACCTCACTGTCTGGCATTACCAGAATGTTGAACAGATCCACGTTATCGAACGCATGGATCCCGCTGCCGTCGGCTTCGCTTCCAATGAATCCGTCCGCATCGGGATCGACTCGGACGACGTACGCTTCCTTCCCACCGTTATCGAAGAAATGCTGAACCGCATGACCGAGCAGCATGGTGGAATGGAAGCCGCCAAAAGCGGGTGCGAAGTCACTCGCTTGCGACAATCGTACTGCGTGTTTTACAGGCCCTTGGGGAGCGAGGCCCACAAAGCCGGCGGTAGTGGTACCGACTGCTTCGATCGGGCGTGGCATTGTCTATCGGGGACGCGTCATCGTGGAGGATTCCTAGCGACCGCCCCCGCCGCCACCACCGCCACCGCCGCCGGACGAGCCGCCGCCACCACCACCGGAGCTACTCCCCGGCGGACTCGACGCGGAAGAAATCTGCGAGCTCAGGCTCGAGCCCATCGACTTACTGAAATCACCCAGGTTGGTGATGGGTCCGCGGCCGCTGTACCAGGACATGCGCGACGCCGCCTCGGCGGCAGCTGCCGCGCCCACCGCCGCGGTGAACTTCTCTGTCCACGCTTCCTCTACCTCGAGCGCCACCGCGTAAGGCAAAAGTGCCTCGTAACGCTCGGCGTCGAGCATCGGCGGCTGGCCCGGGCCGCGCATGCTCGCGAGCTCGTCTCTCTCCGCAACACTCAGGTAGAGCTTCAATCCCTCGATCTCGTCCATCAGCTCGCGGCCTTCCCTGGTGGGTGCGCGAACGAGGCGCCCGAACACGATCAGCGTCAAAACCATTGCGACGACAATCGCCACGATCACCGGAATGCCGAAGCCGCCGGAGATGACGAATGCGGCCGCCGCGGCGACAAGCGCGATCGCCGTCGCGATCACGAGGCTGCGTGTATTGCGCTGGAAGTAGCGCGGATGAAATTCGCGATCCAGCTCCTTCTTGTGCGCGTCCTGCGCCGCGGACACGATTGCTGCATTCGTGTTCTTGAGCTTGAGAGTCTTCCTGCCGTCGGGGAAGAGCAGAGTCAGCAGCACACTGTCCGCAGCCGATGCCGGTGCCGAGACGGATTCATTGCGATCGAGTCGCCACGAGTCCTTCAGAAGCTTCTTGTCGCGATTGATCCGCAGCTGGCCGCCAACCGCAAGATCCAGCACCTCGGCGGAGAAACATCGCGTGTCATAACCCATGCGCTGCACGAATCTCAAGCCTGCGGCAGTCTTGTCGGCGGGCGGCTCGTAACGCGCGAAGATCGCGCGCTTTTTCGGATCGCGGCCAACTCGCCGCCATTCCCTCACGCAGAACAGAATGAGCAGTACCAGACCCAAGAGCCCGACGAGCACGCCGCGGTTGTCGGCGAGGAACCATCGCGCGCGGTCGCCTTCTGTTGGCGCCGCGATCAACCCCTTGGGGAATTGCAAAACGGTAGTGAAGCCTTCGTTGGGGCCGAGGGGCTGTGTGAGGCGGTAGGTGGCAACTCCTGGGCGAGTGAGCTCCGCCACGTAGTTCGCACCTCTCGCTCCCTGGGGCCCGGTATAGGCTTCCGCCGTCATTCGATCGATGGGCACCGCGGCGGGCAACCGCACCTGCACCGTTGCGCTTTCGATCGGGAAAATCCACCCGGTGCCGATCGCGTTCCAGTACAGCTCGTCGTGATTGTCGAAGAATCCCAGCTGGCGAGTGGTGCGGTAGCGCAACGTATATGTGTAGCCGGCGGGGACAGGAAGGAAGTCGTCGTTGCCCGTGTTGATCCGCACGCCGTTGCTCATCCGCTCGGTAAACCACGGCTCCGGATTTCCGTCGCGCTCGACGCCGATCACGTCGAGTGCAACCCGGACGCGATTGCCGTAACGGTCCCGGTAGCGCGTGGGGAAGTCCCGGTAGATGCCACGGCGGATCTGCTGCCCTTCTGCGTGGACCGTGATTCGCTCGGTGACGTCCAGACTTCCGTCCGCGCGAACATCGACGTCGACATCGTAGGCGCGGATGCGCTCCTGCGCACTCGCCGGAAATGCGAGGAGCATCATCGCAAGGGCAAGGGCGGCTCTCTTCATGATGCGAGGTCCACTCTTACGCCGCGCCTGTCGTCTTCGTCGGCCTGGAAATATTCCTTCTCGGTGAAGCCGAAGCTTCGCGCGACGATCATGTCCGGCACGCGCTGTATCGCGGTGTTGTGGTCACGCACGGCACCATTGTAAAATCGACGCGCATACTGCAATTGATCCTCGACCCCGACGAGGTCGCGCTGAAGCTGAAGGAAAGTCTCGTTGGCTTTGAGATCAGGATACGCCTCCTTCAGTGCGAACAGTTGAACGATCGCCTGTTCGAGGGATGATTCGACGTTTCCGAGCTTCGCGGGACTATTCAGCGCCACGGCCTGCGTTCGCAATTCAGTTACGGCTTGCAGCACCCCGCGCTCGTGCCCGGTGTAGCCTTTCACCGCGGCGACGAGCTGGGGCACGAGATCGTGCCGGCGCTTGAGCTGGACATCGATATCTGCCCACGCGTTGCGCACCTGGTTGCGCAGGTGAACGAGACGATTGAACGCAAACACCGCCCATGCGCCGGCGGCGACGACGATCACCACCAGAAGAATGAGGAGGCTCATTCGGAGGTTGCGTCGGCGTTCTGACTAGAGATCGACCAGTACCTTTTTCTTTGGAACGGGCAGGACGAATCCATCGACGTAGCGGGGCATGGGTCGAGGCCTCCTCGGGTGATGTTGAAATGGTCTCGCATCAATGTACGAAGGTTCAAACGGGTTCGGACGACTTCGAGCCAGGAGTGCTCGACCTCAGTAGCACGTTCTTCAATTACTTCCCCGCAAAAGAGCACGCTCAGCACTGGTCTAACGTTGCGCAGACTCCACTCGGCGGAGAAACTCGCGCACCGTGCGCAGCAGCGCTTCCGGATTGTCGTTCTCCGTCGAGTGACCACTCTCAGAAATGACCTTGAACTCCGCGTTGGGCACAAGCCTTGAGAATTGCTCTGTGGAGGCCGGAGTTGCCTGATCGAACTCGCCCGTCACGAACAACGTCGGCACTCGCACGGCTCTGAGCCAGCTCGTCCCATCGAACGTCTTGAGCGTACCAGTCGACGTAAACTCGCTCGGTCCCCACATGTACTCGTACACCAGCCTGCCACGTGTCTTGCGCGCGCTGTCGGCGTCGGCGGGCGAGCGGGCCGGTTGTCGTCTGCCGTAGCGTTTGCTGTACTCGCTAGCGGCGGCAGCATAAGCGGGGGAACTCGTAGTACCCGCCGTCTCATGATGCGCGATCACCGCCTGCACCGAGTCCGGGAGCAACTTCACCAGAGAATCCGCGTCCCGCTCCCATTGCGCGGTGGTGACGAGCGGGCTGGAGAGCGTGAGGCTGCGTACTCCGGTCGGATTCGTACTCACGTATGCCTGGAGGAGCATCGCCCCCCACGACCGTCCATACAAATGCACTTCGCGCAGGCCGAGTGAATCGCGGATGGCCTGAAGCTCCTGCACTGCACGGTCGAGAGTGAACAGAGCCGTGTCCGTCGGATGATCGGACTTTCCTGAGCCAAGCTGATCGTAGCGGATTACGGGCCGATCGTCTCCCAGCGCCGCCCAGGGCTTGAGCCCGAAGCTGCCGCTTCCCGGTCCGCCGTGAATGACGAGAAGAGGAATGCCGGGACCGTCGCCCATTCTCGTCCACCAGATCCTGCCGCCAGGGACGGTGACGTATCCTTCGTTGCGTGGAGTCGCGGTCGAGCAGCTGACCAGTAGAACGAGAAAAGCTGCGGCGGCTCTGACGCTCCGCACGACTATTGCGGCCACCCCGTCTGCGGGAGACCGCGAGTGATCTTCAGCGCGTTCTGATAGTAGATCTTCTTCAGAATCCTGTCGGGCAGGTCGATTCCGTAGAGCTTCCACGACGCGTGGTAGTCGCGGTAGTAGTCGAAGTAATCGTCGCGCGTTTCGAACACGCGCCAGTAATACCGATACTCCTCGGGCTGGAACGAATCCTTGCCGAACAGGATCCGATTCTGATACTTCACGAAGAAGTCGTGTGCACTGCGCGGCTGGCGGCCGATATCGTACAGCACAGCACCGACTTCGGTGTACACATTCGGGAAAGCATCCAGAAGCTTGGCGAGCCTGCCCAGATCGTTGGCGTGCCAGCCCATGTGCGCGGCAACGAACGTCGTCCTCGGATGCCTGCGGAAAACATTGTCCCTTTCCTTCATGAGCTGATCGAAGCTCGGGAACTGGTCCTGGGGGTAGCGGCGGCCCGGGAACAGCGCGAGCTCGAGCCAACGCTCGTTGGTGTAGTCGACAACCGGGCGGAAGAATTCCTGGGGGTCGGCTGTGTGGATGAACACGGGAGCTCCGAGCCGCGCGGCTGCCCGCCAGACCGGATCCAGCTCAGGCGCGTCTATCCGCAGCCGCGACCCGTCAGCCTTCTTGATCGTCAGGCCGAGGCTCTTTGAGATCTCGCCAATGCCAACCGCGCCAGCCGCGATGTCCGCCTCCAACTGCTCGACAACCTTGGCTGCCCAGCCCGGGCCGCCGACGTTTCGAAAATCGATTCCGGCGAAGACGCGGACGCGATCCCTCATTCTCGGTGATGCGCGGATCGCGGCGACAGCTCGTTGCAGTCGTTCGCCGGAGAGGTTGTCTGCCGCCACCATGGCGCGCACGTTCAAGCTGTCGAGCGATGCGGCGAGCTGAGACAAGCCCTCGGCCGATGTGATCATGTCCCGGGGATGTCCGTGGAAATCGATGGCGGGATATTTCGCCATCCGCACTGGGTGCGCGGGCGTGACGAGCGTTGACCGCGGACGATAGTCCAGAATGCTTGGCGCCGGCATCTCCGGCGCTCTGCAGATTCCCGGGCGAATTTCGGTCGTCCCGGACGGACAGGATTCACCAGCGCGGATTCTTGTCTCGCGGTCGGGCTGACTGCCTGGCGCTTGTGAAGCTGCAACGCCAGCGAAGAGAAGCTCGGCGCCCACAGCCGCGTAGACCGTCAGTGTGCGCAGTCGTTGCATCCGTCTCACGGCGACGAGCCCCACGGCGGAGGCGGCGGCGCGACCGGGCGCTTCAAGTCGAACTCCACGCGGAAGCGCCGGTCGGTGCCCTCGCGCCTCAACGCGTAGGCGAAGCGGTGGGACGCAGGCACGATCTCTACAGTCCACACGTTGGTGCCGGCAGCGGGGATGAGTGACGCGGTGTGCGCATCAGCGTGGAACTCCTGCCGCGTCGGCAATCCCGGGTCGCGAGTATCTCCGCCGTATTGAGTGATGGGATCCTCTCTGCCGTCAGCATGGCGATGGTCGTGTTTGAGGCGGAGCCCGCCTTCAGTTCGTGTGAGCACCCATGTCCGCGACCGATCCGCGCCGAGATGGAATGGGATCCGGATCTCGGTCGGGGTGCAACGGCGGACGTGCATTGTCAGCGTCGCACGGCGGAACGCGCTGTCGCCAGCTGAGCCTTCGGTCATTTGGCCGTTGAACGCGCGGCCACAGAGCGCCTGCAGCTCGTTCCAGAAGGCGTCCTGTGGCGAAACGGCCGCCGTAGGCTGCGGCTGCGGCTCCGGCGCTTGCACCGGGCGACAGCTCATTGCGATGCAAAGCAGCGCTGCGCTCAGGTAAAAACGGTTCGTGGGAATCCGCACTGGATATGAGTCAGGCGTTGCGCTCGCGAGCTCGTGAACGTCGCTTCCACCAGATCGTGTAGACAATGATGTTGAGCGCGACAACCGCCGCGCCGAGAATGAACTGCACCTGCCTGGTAAGGCCTGCCGGATAAATCGCCGCGGTGATGTAGTGCTCGATGAATCCGCCTTCGTAGCCCGCCTCGCCACCCTGGCGGCGCAGGCTCACTTCCAGCGGCGTAAGCGGGCAGACGAATCCCATGAACTCGATGACTGCGCCGTAAACTGCGACGGGGACGTGGATCCAGGCGAGGCGAGACCAGCGCCACACAAGTGATCCGCCGAAGATTACGAAGAGGACAAACGCGAAGTGAGCGACGAGAACGAGATCGGCGAAAGCGCGATACCACATCAGCTATAACCAATCGCCGTCACATCACGCGACATTAACGGACGATCCGCTCCATCTGATAAACCGTGGTCTGTGGCCGCTGCTCTCGCCCGACGCATCGGTTGGTCATAAGGGCTGCCTCACTCCTTTGTGCTCAAGGTTGCGACGCGACTCGGGCGGATGCCTCGGCGGACGTCATTACAGGGTGTACCTCGAACTCCATGAGATCTTCCCATGCCGCCATCCATGTGTCGAGCAGCGCTCTATCGTCACACTCCATGACCTGGTAACAGCGGGACAGGTCAGATGTGATCCAGCTGTTGACATACATGAGACCCTCAGGCATCAGGCGTCCCTGAGCGCGAAACCGTGAGTAAACCGGTGTCGCATCTCCATTCCTGAAATGCTCGACGACCATGTAAAGCATACGCCGCTAGCGAATCAACGTTTGGGTTTGCCGCTGCGGGATGGGGCATACGCGCTGAAATGCGTCGTGTGGTGCAGCCTCTGCTCGTCGGTCCAGTCGTCTGCTTCCGGCGACGGCTCTGTCTCACCCAGCCGTCGAACATCAATTGCGACCGTCCCATCGGCATGCACGGGCTTATAGATGTTCACGAAGCGATGGCCGAACACAATCTCCGACGGCTTGTACGACGTCCGCGCATGAACCAGCTGCGAGAACGTCTCGTCGATGCCTGACAGGAGGACGAGAAACTCGGCATCCCTCTCTGCAAGCTCGTCGGCGGTCATGCCCCACATCGGGCTCTTCTCATCGATCGGATGAACTATAGTCCAGCTCAACGGGAAAAAGACCACGCGCTTCCGCTCGAGAGCGAGCTGGTCGTACTGCCGGGAATCGCCTTCCATGCGACTGAATAAGACTTTTGCTTCGAGCTCGAGCAGCTGATTCGCGCGGGCGTTTGTAAGGCGGAACATGAGCCCGGTCTGACCTCGATAACCCGTAACGACTGCCCGCCTGCTGAAGACTATGGCGGCTGTAGGGCGGGAAAACCGCGCAAAAAAGAGGCCCGTCATCAGGGCGAGCATGAGAAGTCCACTAAGTGACTCCACCGCGATGATTACGTTCGGTGCAACTCCGATAGGATAGATATTGCCATAGCCGATGGTTCCGAGGGTCTCGACACTCAGAAAGAAGGCGCGACCAAATTGACCGCCGAAGAGCTCAGGTGCCTGTCCGCCTATTGCGTCCGGACCGCAGGCAAGGTAAGCAAGCGCGAAAAGGAGGTTGGCCGAAACATATCCGGAAACCACTACGACGAAGAAACGCCGCCAGGAAATCGTGAGAAGCAGGTGGTAGGGATGCAGTCTCGAGAAGAAAGGCATCCCTTCGCGCCGCGGGTTGAACGAGCCGTCGCGATTAAGCAGACGCTTTTCGTTGGCGCCTCCAACAACGGTGCCAAATCCGAGGTCGTCGTATGCCTGCGACTCAGCTGTGATGAGAGTTGGATCGGACATGTGGGCCGCTCGCGATTGAGTGAATGCCAGCCCTGAAAATGTAGGGCGGCGGAGCGGCCTCTGCTCGTGCCCCCGTTCAGGCGCCCGATATCGACCTTAGTCTCTCAGAAGGTCGCCAACAGTACCGACCGTGTAGCCGCGCGCATGAAGGCTGTCGATCAGAGGGCCCACGGCAGCGAGTGAGGTCGCGCGACGTTCATACCAGGGGTGCAGGAGGATGATGGAGCCCGGTCGAACCCGCTCCAGAACGTGGCGGACAATTCCGTCCGCAGTTGCCGACACTTCCGGATACGAGTCAGGCTCGACGTCCCACATGACAGTCGTTCGATTCGTGCGATCGAGATGCCACGGCAGCAGGAACAGCTTGTACCCGTAAGGCGGCCGAAAGAAAATCTGTCCGCGATAGCCGGCTACCCTGATGAGCGAATCCGTTCGATCAATCTGCGATCGAATGAAGCCGGGCGAGTGCAGCACCATGTGCGGATGTGTGAACGTGTGGTTGCCGAGCTCGTGTCCTGCCGCGGCGAGAAGATGACCGGCTTGTGGTGCGGCTGCCAGGTCGGCGCCGATAACGAAGAACGTTGCCCTTACGCGACGAGCTGAGAGAAGACGCGCGAGACTGTCAGCGAGCCTCGATGTCGGTCCATCATCGAAAGTCAGGGCCACTCTGCGGTCGGGAGTATCGACATGAGCGACGAGTCGGCCAAACAGCTGAAACGTGCGAGCGCGGGCGAGCTCGCGAAGCCCGGCGATTACGAGGATTGCGAGCAGAACCCCGACACCGGCGTGAATGAGCCTCCTTTTCAATGACCCGCGCCTTATTCTCGGCGCGTTACGTCAATGAGTTTGGTCGGCTCGGCAGCCACCGGTGCACGCGCTCGCAGCGCCAGGCCATCAGCCCGCCGGCACGCAGCGCACATCAGTCTTGACCGAGCTGGCAATGTAGCATTGCTCGTGAGAGTCGTGGTGTATTTCGGCGAGCTCATCGGGCGTCGGTCGCGTTCCACCGCCGAACGTGATGTCTGGATGAAGCGTTACGTGCGTCATCGCGAGCTTCCCGGATGAGTCCTTTGCCAGCAATCCGACCGCTTCGTCGCGGTAGCTGTCCACGACAAAGCCGCGCTTTGCGGCGAGGAAAAGGAACATCAGCATGTGACAGCTGGAGAGGCTGGCGACGAAGGCTTCCTCCGGATCCACAGCTGCCGCGACCGACAGCGGGAGTGGAACGACACTTGGCGATGCCGACGCGGGCACTTCGACGCCTCCATCGAACAGCCATCGATGGCCGCGGCTGTAACGCGAATCCGTGAAGACTGCGTCAGCTCGGCTCCATTCAACTACAGCCTTGTACTCGCTCATGGAGTGCTTCTCCTACTCGCCGTACATCTCAGTGATCAGACGTCGGAGCGCGGTAGCTTCTTCGTCGGAAAGGGTGCCGACTTTTCGGCCGAGGCGTGACTTGCTGATGGTTCGGATCTGATCGACCGCAATCTCCCCGTTCTTTCGCCCAACGCGGATTCCAAGCCGGGCTCGCCACGACGGGTGGAGCTGACTGGTAATCGGGCAGACGGTGATTGTCTGAAGGACATCGTTGAGTGCATCGAGGCTTACGATAACTACTGGCCGGGTCTTCGCCATCTCCGCACCTCGCACGGGATCGAGCGAAGCCCAGCGCACCTCGTAACGTTTCATTTCTTTCGCGGCCGCCGAGCATTGTATGCAGCTCCCTTTTCGGCGATGCGACGGCCGGCCTGGAGCTGCCACGGGATGACCTCGAGGCCATCGGCCGTCAGGGCGTCCCATTCGCTCCAGTCCTCCTCGGATGCCGCCATCGCGCGGGCCGTATCTTCCCACGAGAGCTTTGGCTGCACGGATCCCGGCGGGCGGAGAAGGATTCCATCGCTGCGCTCTTCCATGATCAGGCTCGTCCCGACGTCGTAGCGCTCCAAAGTGTCGGCAGGAATGCGCACGCCTCTGGAATTGCCGATCCGCGCCACTTTCAGCTCTTTGGGCTTCATGTAATAACTGTAATTACATCGTCTCCCGTCGGCAAGCCGTCGCTACGGCTTGGCAGCGGTACGGTCGAGGACTCGCGGGCACGCTTCTGGATGCGAAAAGTGCTTTCGCTACTTGAACAACGCCACAGTCAGGAGGTACGATGCTGGTCGTCCGCGAAGTGTTTCACTGCAAGCCGGGAAAAGTGCGTCCCATGGTCGAAAAGTCGCTCGCAATGTCGAAGCTCATGGAGCAGTCGGGCATGGGCACGATGAAAGTCATGACCGACTTCTGCGCAGAGCGCTACTGGACCATCGTGTACGAGTACGACGTCCCGAGCATGCAGGCGTTCGAGGAGATGATGAAGGGTGAAGGGCAGACTCCCGAGCAGCAGAAGGAGTTCGAGAAGATCATGGAAGGCTATCATGATCTCATCGATAGCGGGCGGCGGGAGATCTACAAGATCGAGGGGTGAGCAGGCGAAGGCGATTCGGTGTCGAAGCCTTCGAAGAGCCAGTCGTCGCCGGCGTGCGAATGACGTTCGCCGAGACGCTATAGCTCCTTCACTTCGACGACTTCCGCAATGCGCGCGGTTGGGTTCTGCATGACCGATTTGCCCGGCCCGCCCCAGATGCGTCGCATGGTTGCGACAAACGCTTCCGCCTCAGGCATGGTGTCGAACTCGAGGTCGATCATCACGTAGTTCGGGTCATCCCGAAGGCGAAAGACCCGGTAGCGGCGGACGCCGGATCCCTTCCGGTCGGCGGGATCGCTGTCGAATGCCTGTCTCCACCTCTCGAAGCTCGGGACCGAGTGCTCGATTCTTACAATGGGCATGGACGTTCTCCCCCGTTAACGGCGATTGCTAGGTCCGGGAACCTCATCGCGTGCTCCGATCCACGATGGCGGAATAGGGTTGTTCGGCCGCTCTTCGTCCCAGACCCATGCGGTCATCCACCATCGCTTTCCATCCCAGTTTAGCGTGATATAGTTGACATAGCGCCCAATGACCGGTCCGTCAGGCGTGCGGCGCGATTCACTTATGCTCCGCACCTGCGCGACGTTGCCAAACCGCTCGATCCTTGATCCTACCTGTGTCTCGAACAACCCGTTCTTCACGAAGCTCGAGTCGTTGGCTCGCCGGTACGACTCGGGTGTCATCTGCTTGACGACTGTCTTCCCATCCTTCTCACTCGTAGCCGTGAACGTTGCGGCGAGGGCGTAAAGCGTGCTGTCGCGCCGCCATTGGCGTGGAGCGCCGATCGGACCACTGATCACTTCGTACGACGCGCGCACGATATCGGCTATTGTTCCCACATCGCGAGGGTCGGCGACGGGGGTTTGCGCAGCCAGCGAACCTGGGGCAACGGCAACGAGTACAACGAGACCCTGAAGGACGCGCATTTGCCACGGCACGAAACACCTCGTTGGACATTTGAGCCGTGAAATTACCGCGCAGCGGAGTAGGTGCATACCATTTGCGTAATGCTGGTAGATTGTCCGTACTCACCCTCCGTGGCGTTCCAGGCTCAAGGAAACCAGGCATTAGAGGCTCCCATGAAATACAGGTTTCATCTCGTCACATTACTCGCGATCAGCGCATGCACGCCAACGGTTAACACAGCCGTTGCGCCGTCCGGCTCGTCCGCCACCACTGACCGTATCGCCGCCGATATCCGTACCGTGTCGTCGGACGCGTTCCTCGGCCGCGGCCCGGCTACGCCAGCTGAGGAAATGACCGTCAACTACATTCGAGACCGTCTCCAGGCGGCGGGCGTGCAGCCCGGTGGTCCGAACGGCTCGTGGTTTCAGGAGGTGCCGCTCGTAAAGGCCGACATCGTCGGCGCGCCGTCGCTCACGGTCAATGTGAATGGGCAGCCGACATCGCTCAGGCAGGGGGAACAGATTGCCGTCCGCGCCTCGATGCAGAACGTCGACCGCGTGAGCATTCAGAACGCGCCCATCGTTTTTCTCGGCTACGGTGTGCGTGCCCCCGAGCGCAACTGGGACGACTTCAAGGGTGAGAACGTGCGTGGGAAGGTCGGCCTGGTTCTCATCAACGATCCGGATTTCGAGACGGGGCAGGGCGACTTCGGCGGCAAGGCGATGACCTACTACGGCCGCTGGACCTACAAGTACGAGGAAGCCGCGCGTCAGGGACTCGCCGGCATGCTCGTGGTTCACGAGACTGCTCCGGCGTCGTACGGCTGGGCGACCGTTAAGAATTCCAACACCAACACGATGTTCGACATCGTGCGATCCAATCCCGCGGAGGTGCACCCGTTGCTCGAAGGGTGGGTTCAGAGGGACGATGTCGTGCGGTTGCTCACCGCTGTTGGTCAGGATTTCGAGGCGCTCAAGAAACGCGCGCAGACGCGTGACTTCAGGCCGGTCACGCTCGGCAATGCGACCTTCTCGGCGAGCTATCAGGTGAAGCGCGAGACGATTCGCTCGAAGAATGTGCTCGGTCGCCTGCCGGGTACGACGCACCCCGACGAGAGAATTCTCTTCGGTGCACACTGGGATCACCTCGGCGTTGGCGCACCGGATGCGCGCGGCGACACGATTTACAATGGCGCGGTGGACAATGGGACTGGCATCGGCGCAGTGCTGGAGCTTGCGCGCCTGTTTGCGGCCGGTCCGCGCACGCAGCGCTCGCTCGTCTTCGCGTTCTGGACCGCGGAAGAGAAGGGACTTCTCGGCTCGGAGTACTACGCGAGCAATCCCGTCTATCCGCTCGAGACGACCGTCGCCGGCTTCAATATCGACGCGCTGAGCCCGACAGGACGCGCGCGGGATGTGCGCGTTGTCGGCTCGGGTCAGACTGATATCGAGGACCGACTCAAGACTGTTCTGGCATCGACCAATCGCGTGATAACGCCCGATCCGAATCCGGAGGCGGGCTACTTCTTCCGTTCCGACCATTTCCCGATGGCCAAGCGTGGCGTGCCGATGCTGTACATGGGTAGCGGGATCGACCTGTTCAACGGTGGCACCGCGGCGGGCCGAGCCGCCGGCGAAGCCTATAGGCGCGACGCGTACCATCAGCCGGCGGATGAGTTCAGGCCGACCTGGAATCTCGCGGGCATAGCTGAAGACGTGTCCGTGCTGCATCAGCTCGGATTGCAGCTCGCGAATTCCCGGGAGTGGCCGAATTATCGGGAGACGTCAGAGTTCCGTCCCGTGAGAGACAAGTCGGCGGCGAGGCGACAGTAATCCTCTCGGCTGCTTTACCCGGCGGAAGCCGTCTTCCTGGGTGGTGCTCGGGATCTACGTGCGAGGCGGCGGAATCGCGCCGGGGCGGGGATGACTCTGGATAATCTTCGAGTGCGGCATCCGCGCCGACGAATCTGCCACAGCGGGATCCAGCCTCCTGATGCGGGGCAATGTTTCTTCGGAGAGCTTTGAGTCCTTTGTAACGTCCGCCACCATCATTATTCCAAGAAGCGGTGCAAGCTCATCAGGAGCAAGCTGCGCCGACCGACGGTATTGCGAGAGCGCCCGATCGTATGTCTTCACCCGAAAGAGCATGTTGCCGCTGTCGAGCGCCAGCTTCGCCGCACCCGTTATTGCCGGTGTGGCTTCGTCTGCGGCCACCCCGCTCGAGCTTCTCTCACCGAGGGGCGTCTTCGGCGCATCAGTCCCTCCGCACGCCAGGGTGCCGACGACTGCCGCGAACGAGTAGAGGCGTAACGCTCTCATAAGGGAAACCTGCAGGCCTGTTAACGGAAAAGCTATGTTTCCCTGACTTGATATCAGGCCGTTGCTGACAGCGCGCCCGCTCACCCGCCTGCAGCGTTAAGGTTCACAATTGGCTTTCGCTCGAAGGAGCATGAGCACATGAAATTCCAGACAATCATCGAGCCTTTCCGCATAAAGACGGTCGAGCCGATACGAAAGACCACGCTGGAAGAGCGGAAAGCTGCGCTCGAAGCCGCCCACAACAACGTGTTCCTGCTGCACTCCCGCGATGTGCTCATCGATCTGCTCACCGATTCCGGAACCGGCGCGATGTCAGTCTACCAGTGGTCGGGAATGATGAAAGGTGACGAGTCATACGCGGGCGCCCGGTCATTCGATGTGTTCGAGAAATCGGTGCGCGATATCACGGGATTCACTCACGTTATACCGACGCATCAGGGCAGGGCCGCGGAGCACATTCTCTTCCACGCCATCGTCCGTCCCGGCGACATAGTCCCGAACAACACGCATTTCGACACGACGCGCGCCAACGTCGAGGACGTCGGAGGAATCGCGCTCGATCTGCCGATTCAGGAGGGACGTCAAGCCGTGTCGAGCCATCCCTTCAAGGGGAACATGGACGTCGCAGCGCTGGAAGCGACACTCGAGAAGTATGGCGACCGCGTCCCCCTGGTCATGCTCACTGTAACGAACAATTCCGAGGGGGGTCAGCCGGTAAGCCTCCTGAACATCCGCGAGGTAAGTGCGCTCTGTCATCGCTATGGAGTCCCGCTTTTCATAGACGCCTGCCGGTTCGCCGAGAATGCGTGGCTCATCAAGACGCGCGAGGCGTCACTGTCGCACCGCTCGGCGCGGTCGATTGCGCAGGAGATGTTCAGCCTTGCCGATGGATGCACGATGAGCGCGAAGAAGGACGGAATGTCGAACATCGGCGGCTTCCTGGCGATGAACAACGGATCGCTCGCGGTGAAATGCCGGACGCGTCTCGTTTTAACGGAGGGCTTCACGACTTACGGAGGCCTCGCCGGGTATGACCTCGAGGCAATTGCCGTTGGACTCAACGAAGCGCTCGATGAGGACTACCTCCACTATCGGATTCGCTCCATCGAATATCTCGGAGAAAAGCTACTGGATGCAGGCGTGCCGATTGTGACGCCGACCGGAGGACACGCGCTGTATCTCGATGCGAAGCGGATGCTGCCGCACGTGCCGCAGCGCGAGTACCCCGCGTGGGCGCTGTCGCTCGTCCTCTATATAGAAGGTGGAATTCGGGCGGCGGAGATAGGCTCGATGATGTTTGGCCGACGGTCCGATGGCACCGAGCGACCAGCCGCGCTGGAGCTCGTACGCCTGGCGTTCCCACGCCGCGTCTATACCCAGAGTCACGTCGACTACGTCGCAGAGGTGGTGCAGCATGTGAATGCGATTGCGCCGCATATCCGCGGGGTGCGGATCGTTGAAGCTCCAGCGGTTCTTCGCCACTTCACGGCGCACATGGCGCCAGCGCACGGCCGGCTTGTGGCCTAGATCCGCCAGCGTGATTAGTTAGAGCTAACGCGCGTCTGGTATGACCCGTCCGTGGCACGCAATACAGACGGACGGGTTCTTCGACCGTGCGCGCGCCGCGTTGAAGCCAGGGCCATGGGGACTGAAGCGGAATCCACCGCCAACGGCAGAGTGACATGCGGTGCAGTCGCGCTCCGCATGGCATGACGCACACGACTCGAGACTCTGACGCGCTGCCTGCCCGTGCCCGAGGCTGAACCCGCGAAATGCGTCGTGGTATCCGGTAGTGCCGATTCGCCCGATGGCGACGAGGCCCGCCTGCCGATGGCACGACTGGCAAAACTGAGCGGGATTGTGACAATCGCTGCAGGTCGCTTCGCGAGTGTAGGCCGAGCTCGGGTGGCGTGTCAGGAAATTCTGAGGGTGGTAGCTGGACTGCCGCGCAACTTCGGGGCGATGACACTCGAAACACGTGGAGCGCACGTGGCAGGTCTCGCACGTCGTCGGGCGCGCGCTCGCCTCGGCCCCGTGTCGCTCCCTGAAGTCCCACGTGTGACTCGACGGCGGGGTGCGCGTCCACTGCGCGGCTACCGTACGTCCCGTCGCAGCGGCCGGCATGGTAGCGACAACCCGCGGCACCGACCCGACGTGACAGCTCGTGCAACTCTCTCTAGCGTGACAGCTCGCGCACGCCATCGGGCGGGCGTTCGCTGCCGCCCCGTGCCGTTCCTTGAAGTCGCGTGTGTGACTCGATGGTTTGGCACGCGTCAACAGCGCGCCGGCCGCGCGACCCGGCCCGGCAGCCGGCAGCGCCGCAATGGCGCGCGGCGGCACCCCGATGTGGCAGCTCGCGCAGCTCTCTCTCGCGTGACAGGTCGCGCATGTCGCCGCGGGTTGCTGCGCAAGCCGGCCATGTGCCCGTAGAAAATCGCGAGCCGTGTGACTTGGCGGCACGGGTTGCGTCGTCGCGTAAACCGGTGTTCGTTCGTCGAGCGCAAGCGCGGCAATCACGGGTGACTCAGGGGCGTTCACATGGCACGTGATGCACAGATTCCGCGAGTGGCATGTTGCGCAGCTGAACGCGATGCCGCCCTCATTAGGCGACGTTCCCGCCACTCGTGCCAGCCTGCCGTGACCGGCAAGCCGAAAATCCGGCGCGTCGTGCGAGCGGGGACGAGGAAAGCGCGCGATGTCGGCCCGAGTCAAGCTGGGCGCGTCGGTCAAGCGCACGTGACAGGTTGCACATGCCTGGCTTGGAACATCCACATGAGGATCTTTCAATCCGTGACAGCTGAGACATTGTCCAACAACTGCACTGCGCACCGCCATCCGGGCGGTTCCGGCCTGGTTGTGACAGGCGGAACAGTTTCTGATCGAGGCGCTGTCGGCCGGATTCTTCACTGTCACCGCGCGGTCATGATTCTGATGGGTGAAGCGTCGATTCCCGGGGCGCGGTCCATTTCGCGGCTCCCACGTCACTTTCGGCTGCACGACGCCATCGTGGCACGACGCGCACCCCTTTGGCTCTGGAAACATGGCCTGTCCGGGCTCGACTACTCCCGCATGGCAGGTCGTACAAAGCGGAAAGACTTTGGAATGCTTTTCGTGCGGAAATCGCCCCTCCGGCGCCCGGCCGACAAGCGGCGCCGCGAACAACGCCCCGGCCGCGAGGACGCCAAAACCAAGCGCCGGCCAAACCCGTCGTGCCAGCTTCACCGAAGCGTGGGGCGGGCCGGAGGCAGGGGCGTTCGGTCGGCCCCCGACCCGAACGCGAGACTTAGCCCTGCCCGGACACGGACCTGGTCAAGCGATGACGCACTCGCATCGGGTCGGTCGCGATCGTCATTGACCATCGAGACATCGCCCCATACCCGTCGCTGCGTGCTATGCTGCCACTGAATCCGGCCGCCTACCCAGCGACTTGTCGCGTCGTAAAACCGAAGCTCGAGTGGCCGTGCGAGACTTCCACCGTACAGATCCAATGCCAGCCTCTCATTCGGAGTGAACGTCAGGGCGGCATCGGCCGAACGAGCTGAGGCGCCCGGTCCATACTCCAGACCATAGTTGCCGTCGAACGTCCAGCGCTCAGTCATTGTCGCCGTGGCGCCTATCCGTGCGCGCCATCCGCGATCTTCCAGTTCCGGGACGAGAGCGGTCGAGACCCCCGCGCTCTCGTAGCTGTAGCGCTCAGCGCGTCCATGCAGCGACAGCCACTCCGCGGGGCGGATCTGCGCGGAGATGTTCACGGCATTGTAAGGCACCGGACTGAACGCGCCCCAGAGTGTCCACAAGCTGAAGTACGGGCGATATCGTCTCGCGCCGGCGGACACCGAGAATGTCCGGCGCGGGTAGGTGATTGCCACATCCGCATTTCCCAGCTGGCCGTCGGCCATGTTGTAATCCAATCCAGCGTTGAGCCGAAAAGCTCTGATGAGCGCGCCAATCGAGAGTGCCGTCCGCTCCGACACGAAATAGTCATTCTCAGGGTCTACCTCACGCCGATATTCGCCGTGAACGTCAACGTTACGGAAGAGCCACGCAGCTTCGGCCCCGGCTACGATCTGCCGGTTGCGCGGTCGCCACTCGTCGAGAGGATTGAGCGCGGGACTCAGCGGCGTGACCGCAGTCGCCTGTCCGAGTCCCCAACCGCCGTAGCCGGTGATCTCGATTCGCGGCTGTTCCCACCGGTATCTCAACCAGCCGCCGTCAAAACCCATTGACTCGAGGCGCGATGAGACCAGTTGACGTCCGACACGGGCGACAATCGCTGAGCGTTGGTACTCGAGGAGGCCTTCGATAAGCTGCATTGAAGGCTCGGTGCCCGGCCACGCTTCGTCACTCCCGAGATTTCCCAGGACCCGCCCCGTTGCGCGGAGCGAAAGGCCGTCGACGCCCAAGCCCCACATGATCAGGCTTGCCGCAGCGGTCACCGGCACGCCGCGCATCACGGGGCCTGGCCTCAGGAAATAGCAGTACTCGCCTGCGCTGCAGCGCACGGCATGCCCATCCGGAGTCTCGAAGCCCCCGCTCGTCCCCGGGACCGCGTCTGCAACCAGAATGCTGTCGGAGATGAGACCGCGAAATGAGACTGACTGAGCGCGTGCGTCGAGACGCACGCGATAATCCTGCGCGGGAAGGGAAGCGACCCGAAGAAAAACAACGCACACGCTGATGAGAGGCAGAGCACGCTTCATTCTCGCGATCGCGTGACGAGCTTAGAGCGATAAGTGACCGGGTCCGCGAGGAAATGGCAGACCGTGCATTCCTTTGCGTCGTAATGGTTCTTTGACTTTGCGGCGTGACAGGTGCTGCAAAAGCTGCGTGTCGGCGTCAGCCGCGCGACCGTCGTCGCGGTGTGGCATGCGTCGCAGCGCTGATGTGCTGTCTCCAGCGTCCGGTGCGCTGCCGCAGGCTGCGCGGGCGCGTGACATGTGGAACAGCTTCGCTCGGCGGCATGATGGTCTTCGTGGCAATCCCGGCATTCGGCGTTCGCCCGCGATGGCTCGAGCGTGACCGGCGTCGTGTGACACTCGATGCACGTTCGCTTCGCGTGCCGAGCGTGTAAAAAATCAACTGAACGGGGCTTCGGCTTGTGACCCGCGACCGTGACCACTGCCGTCATCTGCTTCGGCGCCGCATACTCGGAGGAGCGATGGCAGGACGCGCATCGTGCGCTTGCGGGTGCCTGATGATGGCATATGGCGCAGCCTCGCGGTGCCTTGAACGTAAGTTCGCCGTGGGCATCGCCGGTCGCATGACACACGAGGCACGCAATTTTCTCGTGCCTCGAGTGGGGAAAGCTGTCGGGCTCAGCACTGGCGGGCCCGGGTGGGCCGATTCCCATGAATACCGCCGCCGGCCGGAGTGGGTCGAAGACGGATCGCAGCAGATTGTGTCCGGACTGCGATGCCGTTTGCTCGAAGCTCGCCAAAGCCAATCTGACTGGAGCCGACGCCCGCCGGCCTTTTATCGCCAGGTCTTTTCGCGCCGTGTTGGCTTCGGTGCGCCGCAGCGCCTTCGTCGTATCGAAAGGCAAGGGCGGCTGAAACTTTCCTCGCGCCCGAACGCTCACGTGGCAACCCTGACACTGGCTTGCATCGACCTTTGCTGCGTGCGGAACGTGACATGTAAGACACTGTGACGCGACTCTCCGATGACTGGCGCCCATGTGGAACGGCTCATCCCGCCAGTTCGAGTGGCAACCGGCCGTCGCGCACGAATTCGCAGCTTCCATCGCATTCTTCTGCGTGTGCGGGTTGTGGCATGTGCCGCACTTTCCACCGTGAGGATCTTTTGCCTCGCTGAAATCGGCGAGAATCTTTCGCATCTGGTGGCAGCCGAGGCACTGTGGCGCGCCGGGTACGAGAGTGCCGCTTGCGGAATCGCGCGTTGCGAGGTCGGGTACTGCGGCGGTGAACTCGTGGCAGACCGTGCAATGCCGCACCGTTTGTCCCGCCATCTTGGCGATGGCGATGCCCGTTTCCTTTGGATCGTGGCATCCGACTTCACCGCATGTCTGCTTCACCGGCTGGAACTGATGGAGCTCGGTGCCATGGCACTCTACGCAATTCATGTTCTTGAGCACGCTCGAGTCAGACTCGAGATGCACGCGGTGTCCGGCGGTTGAGGCTATTCGCTGCCACGCGGCCGTGTCTCTGGTGACGTGACAGTTTTCGCACACGCCATTTGGCACGTTCGCATGCTTCTCGATCTTTTCCGGACGCTCCGCCACCCACACGTAAAGCTGCCACGCGCTCGCGGCCAGAGACTGCTGATGACATGAGTGGCACGAGAGCTTCGAGTGCTTGCTTTCGCCGCCAGTCATTCTCTCGACCGCGCTATCCATCACGTGACACCCGGTGCAGAAGTCGTTCGAGTGCTGCGTGTAGTTCCAGGTAGTTGCTCCAGCCACGCCGGCCACCGCGACGGTAAAAATGGCGGCGACAGCAAGCGCGACTTTGACGGCGGTGGATCGCGTCGTGAGCCAGCCGGCGATCGCGCGACGGCGCGCGATCATCCACCAGAGGATCGCCACACCAGCGACGACCGCGAGGACGACTCCTCCGATCTGAATCCACGGCGGTACTGACGACAGGAGGAACCGAACAACGTCGGCGACCCCGCCGGGCAGTGGAGACTCGACCCTTACCGAGTCGATTGCTGAAGCGTGGGGTTGCTGAAGCGCCGCGGCCGAGCTGAGTGCTCGGCCGGTCCCCTTGAACTGTGCTCCGATCACATCATACAGCGCAATCGGATCAACTACCTCCGAGGCGTGCGAGCGACGTGCATCGAGCTGTTGAACTCTCCGCCGATTGGACGATTCATGCGGGCCTCGACGCCAGCCGACGGGGCCGGCAAGTTGTAGTAGGTCCGAACGTACTTGATAGTGGCGCTGAGCAACGCCTCGCACAAGAACGAGTTGTGGACGCCCTTCGAGTTGTCGGCGTTTGACTGGTTGTATTCCCCGCAGAGCCGCGCGTTGAACTCGGCGCCCTCGGCCGGCGTGATGGTGTTGTCCGTGTTGCTCCATTCGCCTGGCCGCGTTGCTTTCAGTGTAGCGAGCCAGCCACCATCGGTGGGCGCTGCCTGGAGAGTACCGTCATTGTTCGAGTTGAGCCACAGCACGCCGGTGAGGTCCTTCATGCGGGCTCGAACAACCGCAAACCGGGTTGCGGCTACGTTGGCATCACCGTGACATCCGGCAGTAGTGCATGTCTGCCACGACCGCGCCGTCGCCGTGTATTCGCAGGTCTTGACACCCGTCGGCTGACCCGTTGCGACGTCGAGACACGGAATCGGACGCATCAGGTGGCCAGTCGACTGGAAGCTGAATGCTCCCGTCAGCTTATCAGTAACCGTGAACTTCGCGACGTGACATCCGGCACAAAGCTTCGGGTTCCTGGTTGACGCGTGCGTTCCGTAGATGCGGGCCGTGTCATACGCGAATCCCGGCGGCCGGTAGCCGGCAAAA
This sequence comes from Gemmatimonadaceae bacterium, assembly GCA_035633115.1. Lineage (NCBI taxonomy): Bacteria > Pseudomonadati > Gemmatimonadota > Gemmatimonadia > Gemmatimonadales > Gemmatimonadaceae > Gemmatimonadaceae bacterium. The sequence goes on from DASQFN010000045.1 coordinate 60,144, forward strand.
CCGAGCAGTACCGCTCCCTGCGGGGCGTGCGGTGAGCTGGTACCGAACTCCGGCTCGACTCGTCGCAGATGACACTGCATGCAGAGATTCTGGTCCGGATCCGGTGATGTTACAGAGAAGCGAAGCTGGGCCGGATTGCCCGAGCCGTGCGGATTGTGACAGATGGCACAAGTCACTGCCTGGTAATTAGTCGGGTTAGCCTTCTCCTGGTAGTTGTCCGTCACCCCCCACCGCGCGAGCGTTCCCCGGCCGTCGTGGCAGCCGGCGCACGTGGGATTCGATCCGCGCGTTGTGACCTTGCCGTGTCCGGAAGCTTTCCACTCTTCAGCGAACGGCTGGTGCGCACCGGAGTGGCAGTCACCACAGTTGCCGGTACCAGTCATGCTCACCTTCGCGAGCGGCCTGATAAGGTTTGCCTGTCCGACACCCTCGACATGCTCCAGCCCTGGGCCGTGACAGCTCTCGCATTGCACGTCGTAATACGTGTTGGATTTAACAGCATCGTGACCGGCTGCCGCGGTCGTCGCGGCGTTTCCTCTGGTGTTGACGGTATGACAGCCTTCGCACTCCGCGCCTTTGGCGGTGCTCGCGTTCAGCACCGCCCAGGCACTTGCGTGCTTGGTCTCGTGCCAGCTTCCCTGAATTTCGGCGTGGCAGTTACCGCATGTCGTTTGCTTGGTGGCTGCGTCGTAGTAGCCGAGAAATCCCTGCGCGGCAGCAGGCGGCTCATTGAAGGGCTGCCGGTCCCGGAAAACGATGTCCTTGCTCGTACATCCAACGAGCCACATCGCTGTGAGGAGCGCTGCCGTAAGCAGGGCTGGAGCTCGGACGGCCGATGATGCCTTGAGCATGGCTGATTCTCGGAGAGAAGTGCGCCTGCAAGCCCAGTCGCCACTGCGAAGTGAAGCAAATGCCGAAAAGGCTCACCGGAATAATAGGCCGAATGTCCGCGATTGAACAGTCAGGGTTTCCCCTGCGTGCAGTCGGATTAATGCTGATTCTGAATCAGGCTTATTGGTCGAAGTGTTCCGGTGTTCCACTGCATACCTCTCGTTCTCGACGTGGTATTCATCTCAGGCAGCTGAATTCGCGAGAAGCCGACCGTAAAAATCTCGACGCTAAGGGCAACCATGAGCGCTGTCGATCGTAGGACGTTCCTGCGGGGAATGGCTGCGATGTCGGCAGCTACGGTTGGGTCTGCTCTGGCGCCAGGCGTCGTGCTCCCCGCCAGCGACGACGCTCCACCCACGATAAAGGCCGATCCAACCTGGAAGAAATCTCCGTGTCGGTTGTGCGGCGTGGGGTGTGGGTTGCTCGTGGGAATAGAGAGTGGACGCGCCGGCGCCGTGAAGGGCGACCCCGATTCGGCCGTCAGCGCCGGCCTCGCCTGCGCGAAAGGTTACTACTCGGTGCAGGCATTGTACGGGCGTGATCGAATCACCAGAGCGATGATCCGCCGCGGAAACTCGCTTGTCGGAGTGCCGATCGCAGAAGCGCTCGACCTCGTTGCCAGCCGCATCCGCGAAACAACACGCCGGTACGGAAAGGACAGTGTCGCGATCTACGGCTCGGCGCAGTGGTCGATCCCCGACGCGTATATCGCGTCGAAGCTGTTCAAGGGTGGACTCGGGACGAACAACGTCGAGAGCAGCAGCCGACTGTACGGTGCCAGCGCGATGGCAGGCCTCGAAACCACCTTCGGACTCGACGGATCGTTGGGATGCTATGAGGACATCGATCACGCCGACCTGTTCATCCTCTGGGATGCAAATCTAGCTGAGACTGATCCGGTTCTGTTCTCGCGAATGCTGGATCGTCGGCGAAAGGACCGGGCCGTGCGAATCATCGATCTCACCCGACGAACAACTCGCACGAGCTACGCAGCAGACCACTCGCTCGTGCACGCGCCACATTCGACGCTCGCAATTGCGAACGCAATCTGTAATGAGATCGTCGAGCGGAATTGGTCAGACCGCGAATTCATCGAGCGACATGTGGCGTTCAAGCGCGGCAAAACCGGCATCGGCCACGGTCTCAGCGACGACGGCCTCGTCGCCGACGAGGCCACGACCGTCGGCTGGCAGGATTACGTGAAGTTCCTCTCCGCGTCTACGCCTGAGCGAGCTCAGCGGATATCCGGAATCCCGGCTGCCCGCATCCGATGGCTGGCGTCACTCTATGCTGATCGAGCGCGTAAGGTCATGTCTGTGTGGGGAGCGAACGCGAATCGGCACGCGCGCGGGACGTGGACGAATAACGCCCTGTACAACATCCACCTTCTCGTTGGAAGGGTCGCCTCGCCCGGTAACACTGCATTCTGCACTACGGGGCAGCCTAGTGGAGGAGGCTCGGTACACGATGCAGGCACACTGGCTCACACGCTTCCGCGCGGAGTTGTCCAGAACGAGCGCGACCGCCGTCTTGCCGCATCGATCTGGCGCGTTCCCGTCGCGAGGATAGATCCTCGACCAGCGCCGTCTGCGCTTGCCATGTTCCGCGCGCTCGATCGCGGGGACATCCGGTTCCTGTGGATACAGGGAACCAATCCAATGATGAGCCTCCCCAACGTCGACCGCTACCGCGGCGCCGCGCGAAAGGCTGACCGATTCATCGTCGTCTCGGAAGCGTATCCGACGCCTACTACCGACGTTGCGGATGTCGTGCTTCCCGCAGCGATGTGGTTCGAGCGTGAAGGCGTGTTCGCGAACGCGGAGCGCCGCACTCAGCAATTCGATCAAATGGTTGCGCCGCCAGGTGACGCGATGAGCGACGGGTGGCAGATGATCGAGATTGCGCGCCGGCTCGGATTGTCCGGGATGTTTCCAGCGGACCGACGGAATCACGTCGCGGAGATGTGGGAGGAGTATCGCCGGTTTCACCAGGACCGGCCAACCGCGCTCGCCCCGTTCTCCGAGCTGCGCGCGCGGCCCGGTGTGATGTGGCCCTTCGTCAATGGGCGCGAGACGAAGTGGCGCTATAACACGTCGTTCGACCCGGCAGCAGATCGATCTCACGGCGCATTCGATTTCTACGGGCATGCGGATCACCGCGCGTGGATCTGGTTACGACCGTACGATCCGCCGGTCGAGTCACCGAATAACCAATACCCTCTCTGGCTGAGCACAGGGCCGGTGCTCGAGCATTGGGGCTCGGGCTCCATGACGCAGCGCATTCCCACCCTGCACCGGGCCGCGCCTCGCGCATACCTGGAAATGAACCGCGACGATGCTGCGCGATTGGGGATTCGAAGCGGCGATATGGCGCGAGTCTCGAGCAGGCGCGGATCGATGGAGATCGAAGCTCGGATCGATTACCGGTCGCAGCTCCCCCGTGGTCAGCTCTTCATGCCGTCATTCGACGAAGGGCATCCGGTGCAGCGGCTGATGCTCGATTCGTTCTGCCCACTTTCAGGCCAACCCGACACCACAACATGCGCCGTGCGCGTTGAGCAGTTGGGCGTCAGGGGCAACGCGTGATCCCCCATCGGGCGTCCACGGCGAGAATTCTCTTCTACTTGCTGCTGCTGGCCTCCACAGCGACTGCTGTGGTCGCACTCGTCGCATTGTCGCGGCGAGCGTCAGCCGATCAGGATGATTTGCCGGGCACGATTTCGCAGGCGGCGAAAGTCAATGACGATGAGCCCATCGCGAGTGAGGCTGGCGTGTTCCGCACACAGCTCGCCGACCTCGCAATCGATCCGACGTCAGAGACTCGACGAGGCGCGCACCCCCGCACGCTGGCGACCTATCGCGGGCTCCGTGCATACCCGGGCGCGCCGCCGCGGATTCCACACGGACTTACGCCAGCTGAGACGCTGAGAGGTGGATGTAAGACCTGCCACGAGCGAGGCGGATACTCCCAACGTTTCGGCGCGTACGTGCCTGTGACTCCTCACCCGGAAATGGGCCAGTGCCTCCAGTGCCATGTCGGCGATGCCAGGCTCCTCTCGATTCCGCTTCCGAGCATGGACCCGAGTGCGCGATGCCGCCAGTGTCACACTGCGGGTACCACGGTCTTGAAAGATTCTGCGACGAGCTTTAAGCCGTTGCCCTGGCCGCAGCTGGCCGCCGGGGTTTCTGGAGAACACACGCCTCCGCCCATTCCGCACACACTCGAGCTGCGAGGGAATTGCCTGTCGTGTCACTCCGCTCCAGCGGGAGTGAAGGAGATCAGGACTTCGCACCCGGAGCGGGCGAATTGCCGCCAATGTCACGTGGAGACCGCTGGTGCCGAAAACGAATTCGTTCGCCCGCCAGAGCGGTCCGGTAGCGGCAGGGGCGCCCGGTGATGCGACGGGTGATCCGCGCAGCGGGAATCGGCCTCGCTCTCGCCTTGATGAGCTCCGCGTGCGGCAGAAATGATACGGCCGCTGCGCCTCGGCACTCACGGCTGGCCACGCCGCGAGACACAGCGGGCACCGCGACCCGGGAGCCCGGTGTCCTCGCGACGGTTCCCGCCGCGGCCGTTACCAACTGGAAGGGACCCGGCGACAGGCCATTCGAAGTAACCGTCCGCACGGAGGATCCGGCTTCGGCGCTCTCGCAGAGGTTCGGGACCATCACGAGGCGCACAACGCTGCGCACGCGCACTGCCGATCTTGGCCAGTTCCCTTGCACGTCCTGCCACCTCGGAAGGGCGATCGTCCTGGCTGATGAGCGCGTAAAGGACGCTCACCAGAACATCAAGGCCGTGCACCCCGTGCAGACGGGCGGCGTTTGCTCCACCTGCCACGCTGCCGACAACGTCGAGCTGCTCACGCTCAAGAGTGGAGAGCGCGCAACGCTGGATCACACTTACCGCCTCTGCGCGCAGTGCCACTTCTCTCAGGCTGAAGCGTGGGCGGGCGGAGCGCACGGAAAGCGACTTGATGGCTGGCAGGGGCGCCGCGTGGTCATGGGCTGCGCCGACTGTCACGACCCGCACAAGCCGACTATCGAGCGGCGCATCCCGTTCCGGGCACCGCAGATCGAGCGGACACGAGGCGACAACAGATGAGCGCTGAAAAAGTCACTGGAACTCCGGCCACGGCTGAAGACAACACGCGCCTCGGACAACGCGTCGATCGCCGGCGCGCTCTTCAGATCCTGATCGGTGGAATTGCGGCCGGCACACAAGCGGCCACCGCATGCTCGCCGGTCAGCGCAATGACGGACGAAGAGCGCGAGGTGAAACAGCTCGCGTGGCGTGAATACATCAAGGGCAACTACCGCTTCATGACCGAGGCCGAGAGGGCTGAGACGATTGCGCGGTTAGAGCGCGTAGCGGAGTTGAAACGCGGTGTGGACGTGACGATACAGTCGACCGGCGCGCAGCCCGGCGTGGAATTCGGCTACGCATTCAACATCTCGAAGTGCAAGGGCTTTCGCAGCTGCGTGGAGGCATGCATCAACGAGAACAATCTCGATCGCAACGCGGCCACACAATATATCCGCATCTTCGAGATGGACGACGGCGTCGTGGATCTCGACGAAGCCGATGCGAGCTTCCAGCACGAAGCGCCGGCCGAGGGTCATTTCTACATGGGGACGCAGTGCTTCCAATGTGCCGATCCCCCGTGCGTGAAGGTGTGCCCCGTTGGCGCCACGTGGCAGGAGCCCGACGGCATCACCGTCGTCGACTACGACTGGTGTATTGGCTGCCGCTATTGCATGGCCGCGTGCCCCTACTGGGCGCGCCGCTTCAACTGGAGCGAGCCCGAAGTTCCGGTCGCTGAGGTCAACACGAACCAGCACTACCTGGGAAATCGCGCCCGCAAGGCGGGCGTAGTCGAGAAGTGCACGTTCTGCATCCACCGCACCCGTCAGGGCCGGCTCCCTGCGTGCGCGGAGGCCTGTCCTACGGGCGCGCGAGTATTCGGAAACCTTCTCGACCCCAACTCCGAGATCAGGTGGGTGCTCGCCAACAAGAAAGTGTTTCGTCTGAAGGAAGATCTGAAGACGGAGCCTCGCTTCTGGTACTTCACCGACTGAGGCGAGAATGCACCTGAAGCCTTTCGCGCTCAGCGCCCTGCACTCCGCCACTACAGGCGGCCGTCGGTACCACATGTACATGGGGACCCTCACGCTCATCATGCTCATCGGCGCTTACGCATACTCCCTGCAGCTGCGTTACGGACTCGCGGTAACCGGAATGAACGATCACGTGAGCTGGGGGCTCTACATCTCCAACTTCACGTTTCTCGTCGGGCTTGCGGCGGCGGCAATGATGCTGGTGCTGCCCGCGTATGTCCTGAAAGACGTCGACTTCTCGCGTGCGGTGCTCATGGCTGAGGCTGTTGCAGTGGCCGCACTCGTGATGTGCCTGTCATTCGTCGTTGTCGACATCGGCAATCCGATCGCCGCGTGGCACCTCATCCCGGGGATTGGTTACCTCAACTGGCCGCGCTCGCTTCTCGCGTGGGATATTCTCGTGCTGAACGGTTATCTGGCGATCAATCTCGCAATTCCTTTCTACATTCTGTACAGCCGCTTCTCGGGCCGTCAGCCTGATAAGAGGAAGTACATACCGTGGATGTATATCGCGGTCATGTGGGCGGTGAGCATCCATCTCGTCACAGCGTTCCTGCTCGCCGGGTTGCCTGCGCGCCCCTTCTGGAACACGGCGCTGCTCGGTCCTCGTTTCCTCGCGTCTGCGTTCACCGCGGGGCCTGCGTTCGTGATACTGCTTCTGTCGCTCATCCGCAAAGAGACGAAGTACGAGATCTCGGACGGTGCTTTCTCGAAGCTCGCGTTGATCACCACCGCGGCCGCGCAGGTAAACCTCGTGATGCTGATCTCGGAGCTGTTTTACAAGTTCTACTCGCCGACGCATCACGGCATCAACGCGAGATACCTGTTCTTCGGGATCGAGGGTCACAATGCACTCGTCCCATGGATCTGGTCGGCGATTGCGGTGAACGCCATCGCGACGATCGCGCTGATGATACATCCGATCCGGCGCAATCCGCGATGGCTGGTGATCGCAAGCGCCGCACTGTTCATCGGCATCTGGGTCGAGAAGGGAATCGGCCTGGTGGTTCCCGGATTCATTCCATCTCCCCTTGGAGAGATCGTCGAATACACGCCAAGTCTGGTGGAGATCGCCGTCACGGCCGGAGTCTGGGCTCTCGGATTGTTCGTTCTCACCATCCTCGTTCGTGTCGCGCTTCCAATCGAGCTCGGTGAGTCACGCAGTCCATACATCGATGGCGCGACGTCCGCGCCGTTAGTACGTCCCCGCAGCACCCGCGGCCTCACAAGGGATGTCCGGCCGGTGCGGACACGGTGATGCACGCCGCTGGGGTCCTTGAAGACTTTCTCTCATGAGGTGATGAACATGACGCGACACAGAGCGAACGACACTCGTTATCCAGTCCCCGCAATCGCTGCGGGACTGATCGTCGGCGCAGGCGTGGCAGGAGCACTCTTCCTGCTTGGTCTTCCCGTTCCATTAGTCGTAGTCGTTGCCGGCTGTGCGGCGGTGTTTGTCCTCAGCTCCATCAAGTACGCCGACCAATGGGAGAAGGCCGTTCTCATGCGGCTCGGCAGATACAGGGGGCTGCGTGGCCCAGGATACTTCGGCGTAATACCGATCCTTGATCGAGTCGCGTACACAATCGATCAGCGCATACGCACCACTGCATTCGGAGCCGAGTCGTGCCTGACGCGTGACACGGTGCCGGTGAACGTAGACGCGATCGCCTTCTGGATCGTACGTGACGCAGAGCGTGCCGCGCTCGAGGTGCAGGACTACGACGAAGCAGTTGTTCTTTCAGCGCAGACCCAGCTGCGCGACGCAATCGGCAAGCACGATCTTGCCGAGCTGATTCAGTCGCGGGTGGAGCTCGGACACGGGCTCAAGATTGCGCTCGAGCAGAAGATGCAGAACTGGGGGATCGAGGTGCAGTCGGTCGAGATTCGCGACGTAATAATTCCGGCCGCGCTCGAGGACGCCATGTCACGACAGGCGCAGGCGGAGCGGGAGCGGCAGGCGCGAATCATTCTCGGAACTGCTGAGACGGAAATCGCTCACAAGTTCGTTGAAGCGGCAGGCGCGTACCGCGACCATCCTGAGGCAATGAACCTGCGCGCCATGAACATGCTGTACGAGAGCATCGTCAAGCGTGGCTCGCTGATGGTCGTGCCATCGGGCCTCGCGGACTCGCTTAATGTTCCATCGCTGCTCGGAATGGCGGGCGCTGGTGGCATCGTGCCGCACACTGGCGCGACCGAGAAGTCAAGGGAAGAAGCTGACGCTGTAGTGCTTCCATCGTCGCCGGCGACCGTCGTGCATTAGCGCAACAACGGATCAGAGCTTTCGCGCCTGCTCCAGGGCGGCGCGAAGGTCCGCGTCGTGATCGTTGTATTCCGGAAGCGCAGCTGCGCGCTCCGCCTTTTCCGCTCCGAGCAGCCGTTGTCGCGCAGCTCTGCCGGCGGCCGAATCGCCGCGCGCATCCGCTACACGCGCAGCGAGCGCCAGGCCGAGGAGGTGGGTGGGGCGCTCGAGGAGAATGCTGTCGCTCTGAGCCGCTGCGCGCCCCCCGTCTCCTGACACGAGAGCGACGAGTCCAAGGTCGTAGCGCGTGTGCGCGCTCAACGGCGCGAGCGCCTCGAAAGCTGCGATCGCCATCGGTGCAAAGAACGCCGCACTGTCGGTCTTTCCTTCGCTCGAAAGGCTCATGACTCTGTTGAACAGTCGGTCGGCTCGCTCTGCTGGACTCATCGACGAAATGTCAGGAGCTGTCATGCCAGCTCCTGTCAATGGAGTGACAGGGGCCGACTCGGGTGCCGCACTCCCGGACCCGAGACGGAAGAACGTGAGCACGATCAAGGCGCCAACCGCAGCCAGGGGCACCGCCCATCGCAACACCGGCGACAACGTCGGCGCCGGCGCCGTTGAAACGGCGCGCGCGTCGACTGCCACACCACAGTTGTGGCAGAACAGCGCGTCCGGAAGGAATTGCGTTCCGCATTCACTGCAGAACCGCGCCTTTGCCCCGGACGGATTGCTGGTCATCGATTGACCGTCGCCGGCTCACCGTCCGCGTCGGCGGTGACTGACGCGGGTTCCGCAGAGGCTTGTCCTGTCCAGCGACGCACGAGAAACACAACCAGCAGAAGTCCTCCACCGATGAGGACTACCGGGAGAACGTACAGCACGACGTTGAGTCCCTTCATCGTCGGCTCGAGCAGGATCCACTCGCCGTAACGCGAAACGAAATACGCTCTCACCTCATCGGGAGTCTGGCCGGCACTCAACCGATCTCTCACGACGGCGCGCATCTGCTGTGCAAGCGCAGATGGGGATTCCTGGATCGATTCGCCCTGACACACGGGACAGCGAAGTGTCGCAGCCACGGCTGATGTTCGCGCTTCCAGCGCCGTGTCAGCGGACCTTGCCCGCGCGCGCTCGGCTATGCTTGGAGGCTGTGATTCCGCCGACGTTCCGGAGAAAAAGGCAAATGCCAGAGGGATACCCGCGGCGATGATGCGGTGCCTCATCTGGTTTGCGCGCTCGCCATACTATCGGCACTGACCAACACCGAGTCGATCACGCGCCGAAGAACCGGCATCGTTACGGGGCCGAGCTGCTTGTGCGCAACTCGTCCCGATGGGTCGATGATAAAAGTCTCGGGAACTCCGTAAACTCCGTAATCGATCGCTGTGTGCGACTCCGAGTCGGTTACGGCGGGATAGCTCATGCCGCCCATCTCTGCGATCCAGCGCGTTCCCGCGGCTGTTTCATCCATATAGAGAACACCGATGAACTGCGTCGGTTTGTCGGCGTAATACTGCGCCGCTTCCGACAACGCGGCGTGCTCGGAGCGGCAAGGCAGACACCACGACGCCCAGAAATTCAGAACGACGACTTTTCCCCGGAGATCCGCGAGGCGTATTGTGTCGCCGACGGGCCGCGCGGATGGCGCTTCTCCAGGAGTAAAGACCGCAAGCTGGAACGATGGCGCCTTCCGCCCCGGCATCGGCGAGGGGATCTCGGCCGGGTTGCGCGTGAAGCCATACGCGAAAAGCGCGATCAGCGGCGCTGCCGCGAGCACGGCGATCGCGGCGCGCTTCCAGTTCACGATGCTGCCTTGATTACTTCAGTATCTACCGCGGGCGCGATCAATGCTCCGGGCGGAGCGCTCACGCGCCTCGGAGGCGCCGCTACCTTTCGCCGGCCCCCGTGGAGCATCCCGATCGTGGCGCCGAGCACCATGACGAAGCCGCCGAACCAGATCCATGGAACGAGCGGCTCGACGATAACCTTCACCGTAGCGTTTGCCCCGCTCGGCTCGAACGCCATGAGGTTGACGTAGAGATCGCCCTTGATATTGCTCCGCACATCGGGTGTGGGAACGGGCTGGTCGGAAACTCTATAGAAGTTCATTCGCGGCTCGAGAATTCCAGCCACCTTGCCGTCCTTTGCGAGGACCTCGACCGTCGCGCCGATAACAGAGCGCTGCGGCTCCTCCCGTCCCCAGACTCCCTTGAGTCGCACCGTTTTGCCCGCAACTGTGAGCGTCTCACCCGGAAGCAGCGTCGCTTCACGCTCCGTACGGAATGTCGCCGACGCGGTCACACCCACCGCGACCAACAGCATGCCGATGTGTGCGACATATCCGCCGTAGCGACGGCGGTTTCCGCCGATGAGCCGCACGAAAGCGGTGGGCCAGCTTTCACCGTGCGCGCGGCGCCGCGCACGCATGCCGATCCAGTACTCGCGAAGATTTCCCATCGCCGCGTAACCGACGAAAGCAAAAGCCAGAATTGCGTAGATGCCGCGCGCGCCGGCGAGGATTGCGATCGCGCCCATGATGAACGCGCCAATGAGAGGTGGTACGAGCCGCTTGAGCGCATCTGCCCACGTGGTGCTGCCCCAGGGCAGCGAAGGGCCAACGCCCATCAGAAAGATCAGCGCCACCATCGCCGGGACCGCCATGCGGTTGAAGAACGGCTCGCCGACGCTGACCTTCACGCCACGGATCGCTTCGGCAATGAGCGGATAGAGCGTCCCCACCAGCACGGTGAGCATCACCGCGGTGAGGAAGAGATTGTTCAGCAGAAACACGGTTTCCCGGGAGGCGGCGCCGCCAAGACTGCCTTTCGTCCGGATGCGATCGGAATGGCCGGCGACAAGCACCAGCGTCGCACCCAGCACAAGAGCGATGAAGGCGAGGAAGTAGTACCCGATCGCGCCGGTCGTGAACGCGTGCACCGACGAAAGAATTCCGGAGCGCGTGAGGAAGGTGCCGAGGATCGTCAGCACGAACGTCGCGACGCAGAGATTCAGCGTCCACAGGCGGAGCATGTCCCGCCGTTCCTGCACCATCACCGAGTGCAGATAGGCGGTCGCGGTGAGCCATGGGAGGAACGACGCGTTCTCGACAGGGTCCCAGGCCCAGTATCCGCCCCAGCCCAGCACCTCGTACGACCACCACATTCCGGCGATGATCGCGGCGGACAGGAAACCCCAGGACGCGAGCATCCAGCGGCGCGAGAGCACAGCCCATTCGTTTGACGTCGCTTCATTGGAAACGATCGCGCCGATCGCGAACGCAAAGGGTACCGACATTCCGACGTAGCCGAGGTACAGCAAGGGCGGATGGACCGCCATCAGAATGTGGTTCTGTAGCAGTGTGTTGGGTCCCGGTCCGTCAGCGGGTACCGGGAACACAGGCCGGAACGGATCGGCTGGACCAACGAGGAGTATTGCGAAGAAGGCCGTTACAGCGAGCAGCGTCATCGCAGCGTACGGAATGAGATTTCCCGGGCGGCGATGATGCAGCCACACGACGGCGGCCGAGTACATCGCGAGCACCCATGCCCAGAAAAGAATCGACCCTTCGAGCGCTCCCCACAGCGAGATGATCGTGAAGAGCAGGGGAGTCGAGCGACTTCCCACCGCCGCGACGTACGACACCGAGAAATCATGCGTGACCAGAGCGACAACCATCGCGACCGTTGCTATGGTCACGAGCATGAAATTCGTGTAGACCGCACCGTACACGAGCTGCAGCCATTCGCGCCGGTCGCTGCGAATTGCGACCGGCGTAAGAATCATCCCCAACGCAACGACGGCGACGGATACGAGCAGCGCGCTGTGCGCGATAGTGCCGATCACTGAGAGCCTTGCTTCAGGAGCGTCTTGTACTTCTCGTGCGCTTCCTCGCCGGGCTTCGGAGCGCGGTACTCGTTCGAGTGCTTCACCATCAGGTTCGTCGCCTGGAACACGCCGGCCTGACCGACTCGCCCTTCGACGATGACTCCCATACCGTCACGGAACATCTGCGGCGGAGCGCCGGTCGAGTGCACCGGAATTTCCTTGGCGCCGTCGGTGACCGTGAAGCGGAGATCGAGAGTCTTCGCGTCCCACGTCATCGAGCCCGGCTTTACCTGACCGCCAAGCCGCACGGGAACGCCGACGCCGTCAGGTCCCTTTGCCAGCAGCTCCTTCGGCGTGAGAAAGAACACAACGTTTTTCTCGAGCCCGCCGAACAGCAGCCACGCGAATACGGCTACCAGCACGGCCGCTCCGCCAATGATCCAGGACTTCTTCATCGCGGGCCGCCCCCCGGAATCTCACGAGACATGTGGTCGTAATCAGCGCGCGCCAGCGAGCCCTTCCTCATGAGCCGCGCCAGATATCCGAGGATCACCAGCCACGACACGGAGTATGCGGCGATGATGAATTTCAGGTTCAACTCTTCCATTATTACCTGCCTCCCATTGCAGCCGCTTCCGCAAGATGCTCCACGGCGCGCTCCAGTCGGGCTATCTCGTAGCGCTTTCTTATGAAGTAAATCGTCACCAGCAGCAGCGCTATCGCGTTCAGCCGCAGGCCCATCGTGTACATTGGATCCAGCGTTGCGGGGCTCGACGGTGGCTGGTGAAGAGTCCGCCACCATTTCACGGACATGTAAACTATCGGAACGTTGATTGCGCCGATGGCACCCACGGCGGCGCTCCACCTCGCTCGCTGTTCCGCGTCGTCAACGAAAGCGCGAAGCGCAAGATAGCCGACGAAGATGAGGAAAAGCACTAGCGTTGATGTCAGCCGCGCGTCCCATACCCACCAGACTCCCCACGCCGGGCGCCCCCAGATCATTCCCAGGATGAGCGTCAGGCCGGTGAATGTGGCACCGACCTCGGCTGCGGACGCAGCCAGCAGATCGTCGTTCTCACGCTTTTGCCAGAGATACCGCACGCTGAATACGAGCACGACGAAGAACGAGATGAACGCCATCCACGCCGCGGGCACGTGCACGTACATGATCTTCTGCAGGTGCCCCATGTCTCCCTCTGCCGGTGAAGTCAGAATCGAGAACACCTGCGCCGCGATCAGGGCGGCAAACGCGATGAACCCAAACAATGCACTAGTGCGTGGTGGTGGCGCTGCACGTGTCTCGCTCGAAAGCTCGGACTCAGGCATCAGTTGAGCCTCAGGCCTCGATGACATGCTCGAACGCAATGAACGTCGCGATCAGGAATACCAGATCGTATCCGATGAGCAGTCGAGTCCACGCGCCGGCCTCGTGCATCAGGTCAGCGCCGAGAAGCGCCTTGGACGCCGTAGTCGCTGCGAGCAACACCGGTACGAGCATTGGGAATAGAAGCAGCGGAAGCAGGACTTCGCGAGCGCGGCTTCTGCTCGCCATCGACGCGTAGAACGTCCCGAGCACCACCAGCCCCGCGACACCGAGAGCGACAACGGCAAGTATCGCCGGCCACCGCGCGGGAATGGTAATACCGAACAGGACAACGCCTGCCACCATTACTATCATGACCATCAGGCCAACGAATGTGAGATTGGCGAGCAGCTTTCCGGCGAAAATCGTCCATCGCGGCCCAGGATAAAGCAGCAGCGGCTCGAGCGCTCCGCTCTCCAGCTCGACCTGGAATGAGCGGTTGAATGCAAGCACTCCGGAGAAAAGTGTCGCGAGCCACACAGCGCCCACGGCTGCGTTACGCAACGCATCAGCATCCGGCCCAAGTGCCAGTCCGAGGAGGATGAGGATGGTGACGGCCAGCGAAGCGACACCGTTAAAGCCGGCCTTGGCGCGGAGCTCAGTGGTAAGATCCTTCTTCGCGATGGCGCGAACGCGCCGCCAGTCATCTTCCCAGGACATCAGACCGAAGCGAGCGAGGCTTGTTTTCGACCCGCGCGTTCAGAATTGCTGGTCGCAATGCGTCCTTCCGCGAGTGTAAGCGTGCGATCGAGAATCGCGCGAGCGGGGGCGAGCTCGTGCAGAGCAAGCAATGCTGCGCCTCCTGACGCGATGACGTCGCGAATCACGGAATTCATCAGCTCGACGCCGTCTTCGTCGAGGTTTGCGTATGGCTCGTCGAGCAGAAGTACGCCCGGGCTTCGCATGATGAGACGAGCGAGCGCGAGCCGACGCTGCATCCCAGCGGAAAAGCCCCGCACACGGCTGCCCGCCATTTCACCGAGGCCTACGCGGGCGAGGTTTCCATCGACGGACGCGTGCGGCAACCCAAGCATGTCCGCGGCGAACAGCAGGTTTTCGCGCGCAGTGAGGTCATCATACAATCCAGGCGTATGCGCGAGATAGCCGATTTGACCGCGGACGCTCGCAGCTTCCCTCACGATGTCCCGTCCGTTCACCGTTGCGGTGCCGGCACTCGGACGGAGAAGTGTCCCGAGAATTCTGAGTACGGTACTCTTTCCGCTGCCGTTCGGCCCGAGCAGCGCTGCCGCCTCTCCGTGCCCGACGCCAAACGTCACGCCCCGCAGCACCCATCGGATGCCGAAGCGTTTTCCGAGGCCACGAGCGTCGATCGCTTGATCGGGCTGACCGTTGTACATGGAGTGGGGTGGCGGAGAGGTGTGCGCGCGAGGAGACGCGCCATGAACGCCCCTAATATACGATCGGGAACGTCGTACTTCCCGAAAAAATCGCTGCTTTCCCTGCCTACTCCTCGACGAAGCGGTAGCTCGCGTGGCTGTCGTAGTCGATGCCGTGCTTCTTCTTCAGCTCCTGAATGTGTCTGAGCTGTCCCTTGGTGTGAGGGCTGGCGACACCGTCGCCGAAGGGCTCGTTCGTATGCAGTAGAATCTCCTCAAGACAGCTCGAGATGCTCATCCGCTTGTACTCGGCGAGATCGATGAGCAGAGCCGCGAGACGCTTCTCGAGGCGAACGGGAACCTCCACGCGCTCGATCTTGAGCGGCGGGCCGGTGTTGAAGAGCGGGTGTCCGAATCCAAGATGGTAGCCGTGAAGATCCTTCACAGTGTAATCACGGATTCCGTACTCTCTGTCGCCCGGCGGCTGAACCACTTCGACACCGTTTGCTCGATGGAATTCGTAGAGCTCGTCGGCGTTGCCGACGATGAAGAACACCGAGAGCCCTTTAGGACTTGGCGTGCCCTTCTCCAGAAAAATCTGGACGTTCCCGAGGTTCACGCCTGCCATCGCCGGCGGCTCGCCCCACGTGAAGCTCTGGCTGAAGCCTAGCTTTTTCGTGTAGAACTCAGCGGCCGCGGCGACATCCTCGACCGACAGGCTCGGGTGCACCTGGTCACACTCGACCTGCAGGCTGGCGGGAATTGACATGTGCGCTTCGATCAGCGACCTGTGCCCGCGTAGGCCCGCTCGATCTCCGCGATGTCGATTTTTTTCATCGGTAGCATCGCCTCCATCACTCTTCCGGCCTTAACGGGATCGGGGTCGCTGAGCCTCTTTCCGAGAACGCGGGGAACGACCTGCCACGAGAGACCGTACTTGTCCTTCAGCCATCCGCATTGCTGCGCCTGCGGATCACCACCCTCCGACAGCTTGTCCCAGTAATGGTCGACCTCGTCCTGCGTCTCGCAGTCGATCTGAAACGAAATCGCTTCGGTGAACTTGAATTGCGGGCCGCCGTTCAGTGCCGTGAATGTCTGACCGTCCAGGTCGAATTCCACGGTCATTGCTGATCCCGGCGGCCGTCCGTGAACTTCACGTCCGGCCTCTGTATACCTGCTGACTTTGCCAATCTTCGAGTTCTTGAAAATCGACGTATAGAAGTTGGCTGCTTTTTCTCCTTGGCTGTCAAACCACTAACAGGGGGTGATGCGATTTCCAATCGGCACTGGACGTCTCCTGGCGGGCAGAGAGACCGCCTTTTGACATCAAGAACCATGCACCGCTGCCCCGGACAGTTGTTCCACGACCTGGCACTGGAGCCCAGATCGTGGAATGCAGAAAGCGTCGCTACGCCAGAGCGTCGCTCAGCGCGTCAAACTGCTCGGACCAGTACTGCTTGAGACGGTCTGCCGTCACGCGATCCGGCAGCTTCGTGTGCTGCACCGCGACGGAGCTCTTTTTCGCGCCCTTCGGCGTGAAGCCCACCGCGACGATGGTGCCGTCGCTCCAGCCGAGCCGCATCGATTTAGGCGCGGTGGCGGTGCGGACTTTCACACCCGTCTCATCGAGCCAGCGCTTTCGGACATTCGCATCCTTCCACGCGTCGAACAGTTTTGTCACGGGGACGTTGAACGTGCGCGACTTGCTTGCTTCGTAGGTTCCGTCGCGTCGCTGACCGCGCGCGCGAAGTCCTTTGATCCGTTCGTAGCCGACGGTGACGGTCTGGCTCCACCATCCCGGGATCTTGTACTTCTCGTTCACGAGCCTGGCGATATCGCCATGTGCCATCTGCTCGGCGCCGTGGTAATCGAGCGCCGTCACCCATCGCACCCAGGTGCATCCTGTCCTTTGCTTGATGACCTCGTCGCTCATGCCCGCGAGCGTCGCGTACTCTTTTGGGTTTGTTGTTGCAGCGGGGGCAGACGCAGTGGCGGTTCTCTTTCTTGCCGCGGTCTTTCTTGTGATCTGCGCGCGAGCGGTGGTGTATGCTTCGCCCGTCTTTTTCATGCGCGTGCGGACCAGGCGCTTGAGATCTTTATTTCGAGTCATCGTGAAATCTCCTTTGGGTACACCACGGGCCACTCCCCAGCAGCGCGCCAATGGTGACGCAAAGGACCGACGATGCTCATCCGGGAGTCTGCCCCCCTTTGCCTCGCTGAGGACTTCGGCTGGGGCGAAGTCTGTAGAGGTTGGGCGTGGATTGCCGCCACCAAAACGATGTTGGTTTCGGTAGCCTATGTCAAGTTGGAGCCCTATTCCGACCGACCGTCTGAACGAGCTCTAACCGTGCATCGACGAAGTTTCGGCCTGATGTAACGAGTCGCACCGCGAATCAATGAGCTGAAATGACAGAGCAATTGGGTGCTCTGCTTCTGCGCAAAACGACCTTGTTGGTGTCTGAAACCATCCAGACCGATGGCCAACAGTGTAATCCGCTCGTATACTCGACGCTGATTCTCTCCGAGAGACGCCAACGATGCAGCGATTTACGTTCTCCACGATCACGGCATTACTCCTGGCCTGCGCCTCCGGCCCGCGAACTGAACCCGCTGTCACGGCGGCGCCCCAACCCGCTCAGGCATCTCCCTCCGAAGATCCATACCTGTGGCTGGAAGAAGTCGAGAGTCCTCGCGCGATGGCATGGGTGAAGAGTCACAACACGAAATCACTCGGCATTCTCCAGAGCGATCCCCGTTACGAGCGCTACCACGCCGAGGCGCTGAAAATACTCGAAGCCACCGACCGCATCGCCACTCCGCAATTTCGCGGACACACGATCTACAACTTCTGGCAGGACCCCACCCACGTTCGAGGCATTCTCCGTCGCACGTCCCTCGAGAGCTACCGCACGGCGAATCCGCGATGGACTGTGGTGCTCGACGTTGACTCACTCTCTGCGAAGGAAAGCGCGAACTGGGTCTACCGCGGAGCTAACTGTCTCAGGCCGGCGGACCGTCTGTGCATGATCACGCTCTCCAATGGCGGCAAGGACGCCAACGAGATGCGCGAATTCGATATGGAGACGATGAGCTTCGTGCCCAACGGGTTCCGCCTGCCCGAGTCGAAAGGCGGCATCACCTGGATCGACGCGAACACGATCCTCGTCAGTCGCAACTTCGGGCCGGGATCGCTCACGCGGTCCGGCTATCCGTTCGTCACGCGCCGCCTCAGGCGTGGACAGCCACTCGAGGAGGGGCCGGAAGTCTTCCGCGGTGACTCAGCCGACGTCTCAGCGGGGGCATTCGTCCTCCGCGACGCCGACGGACGCATTCAAGCGACGATGGGGAGTCGCGGCCTCACCTTCTACGAGGGCGAGTACTGGCTTCTCGACGGCGATGGGCGAAAGGTCAAGCTGCCGTTCCCTGGCCGCATGAGTATCCAGGCACTGGTAGACGACCAGCTCGTATTCACTACCCAGAGCGACTGGATGGGCTTCAAGGTTGGGGACCTGCTCGGCTTCGACCTCTCGGATCTCAAGGCAAATCCGGCAGCCGCCAGAGCATACCTCGTTCTTCGCCCGGGGCCGCGCGAGGCGATCGAAGGCGTATCCAGCACTCGCAACAAGCTGGTGGTTGCTCTGTACGAGAACGTGAAGGGCGCCGTCTACGTCTACGATCGTTCAGGGAGCGAGTGGAAGCGCCGCAAGCTCGATCTGCCGGCCAATTCCACAATCGGTATCGGCTCGTCGAACAGTCTCACCGACGACATTTTCTTCTCCGTTTCCAACTACGTGCAGCCGAACAGCCTGTGGCTAGCCAATTCTGCCACCGGCAGGGTCGAGAAGGTAAAGGCGATTCCTGATCGCTTCGACGCCTCGAAGATCACTGTCGACCAGTTCGAGGCAACGTCACCCGACGGGACAAAGATTCCCTACTTCGTCGTCCGCCCCAGGACGATGCCTCTCGACGGAAATAAGGCGACACTGCTCTACGGCTATGGCGGCTTTCAGAGCAGCCTGTTACCAGCGTACTCCGCGACCGTCGGCAAACTGTGGCTCGAGGATGGCGGCGCGTACGTGGTGGCGAACACCCGGGGCGGCGGGGAGTTCGGTCCTGCGTGGCATCAGGCTGCGCTGCAGGCGAATCGCTACAAGGCTCACGAGGACTTCATCGCGGTCGCGAAGGACATCATCGCGCGGAAGATCACGTCGCCCCGCCGGCTCGGCATTATCGGCGGGTCTCAGGGAGGCCTCTTCATGGGCGTAGCGATGACGTCGTACCCGGAGCTGTTCAACGCCGCGGTGATTCAGGTGCCGCTGTTCGACATGCTGCGCTATCACAAGATGCCGCCTGGCGCCTCCTGGATTGCTGAATACGGCGATCCTGAAAAGCCGGAGGAGCGAGCCTGGATCGCGAAGTACTCGCCCTATCAGGCGATTCGATCGGGGCAAAAGTATCCGGAGGCGTTCATCCACACGTCGACGAAGGATGACCGGGTGCATCCGGGCCACGCTCGCAAGGCCGTGGCGCGGCTCGAGGAGCTTGGCTACCCGGTTCTTTTCTACGAGAACACCGATGGCGGTCATTCCGCCGCGGCAAACCTCAAGGAGACGGCGCGACGGCTTGCGCTCGAGTACACGTACCTCTCTCGCAAGCTGAAGGGAGATTAAAGCGCGTTTCTACCAGGAATAGCGTTGCCTCAGGACTTTTGTGTGGTGAGTGACGTGGCCGGCGGCAATGTAAGCAAGCGCGCGCACGGAGAACGGATTTCCACTGGCAATGCCGCGGCGCTCCCACGCCTGCGCCGGAAGGTTATCGAAGAACGCAAGTGTCGCCGCGCGCACGGCACCGAATTCTTCGATGTGGCTGCTCCACGATCGTTCATGGGCGCCGGCCGCCGAGGCGGCGATGTCCTGGTCGAAGCTGGGCATCGGAGTGTCGAAGCCCCGCGCAAACCAGAAAGCCCGCGACATGTAAAGGCGCTCGCAGTCGTTAACGTGGCCCACAACCTCTCGGATACTCCACTTGTCCGGAGCATAGCGGTGCAATGACTTGTCGTCCGGGATTTCGCGCAGCAGTCCAAGCGTTTCAGGTAGCTGTGCACGGAGTATTTCGCAGATGTCTCCCGCGGGGACCTGATCGATGTACGTGAAGTAGTACTCGGCTGCCTCGCTGCGATCGGGAATCGTCGTCATGCTTGATTATTGTCAATATTTCCGGCTGTCGCCACTTCACCGCGCATTTTCCTCCCAACCCCTATGGGCGCAGAATGATACAGGACTGGGTGCCGCTGCTCACGATCGTCGCGTCATTGCTGCTCGTCGTCACCAGCGCGCTCAACTTTTCCGTTTTTCTAAGGCAGCTGCGCGCCTCGAAGGAGCAGCTCGAGACCGCCCGGCGCCAGCTGGAGGAGGCGCGGCAGGGGCCGGAGATCCTGCTCGTTCAGCGCGCGATGTCGGAGACGTCCGATCACCTCAAGACCCTCATCGACAGGCCGTATTTGCGTCCGTACTTCTACGACAACAAAGCATGGGCGGAAGGCGACAAGGCCAGCCTCGATGAGGTGAAGACGATGGCAGAGCTCATGCTGAACAATTTTGCCTCAGCCATCATTCATTCTGCCGCGTTTCCGCAATATCCCGTGCGCAGCGTCGAGCAGACAATCCGCTTCCATCTGCGGCAGAGCCCGGCCATGCGGGAGTTTTTGATGGAGGGCTTCGAGCACTATCAGCTCGCCGGTCTCGCTCTCCTGTGTCTCAAGAATGAATCGAAAGCGGAAACGGAAAGAGATCTCGCCGACTTGATCGCCGCGTCACCGAGCGATGTGCGGGAGCGAGCGCGGCGCGAGCGCCTGCTTCAATATCTGAGATCGACAAACGAGACGGATGCGATCGAGCTCGCGAAACACAGCTTGAGCGCCACGGGGGACCATCCTGTATTCTCCGTCAAAAACCTGCCTGCCAAAGCCACCCATTGACCCTTTGCTGCTCATCCCATGCGCCAGTTACAACGAGACCTGTACCAGCAGTTGCGCGTTGAAGCGATCGAAACGCGCGAGCGAATTGCCGCCATGGTGCGGCCGCTCGACCCGGCAAAGCTGAACGAGCATCCCGAGCCGAATGGCTGGAGCGTCGGCCAGGTGCTCGAGCATCTCTTCGTGGCCGATGAGAGATATGAAGCGCCGCTTGCCGCCCTCTTGCGCCGCGCGAGCAAGGATGCGGACGCGCCTGAACGAGAGTGGAAGCCATCGTTCATCGGCGGCCTTATTGCCGGCGGGCTGCTCAGGCCCAAGCCGCTCAAATCTCCCAAGGTGTTTCGACCCGGGCCAACGCCGCGCAACGGCGTGGTGGAAGAGCTCCTGGCCCGCGAGAAGAATTTCGTGAAGGCGATGGATGACGCAGCGTCACTGGATTGGCGGGCGCTGCGAATCAGCTCGCCGGCGTTGCCCTCGTGGGCGCCGAAGATGAATCTCGGTGACGGGTTCCGCATCCACATCGTACATCTCACGAGGCACTCGCATCAGATTGAACGGCTTGTCGCGAAGTTGTGAGCCCGGACGAATGGTCGTCTGCTGTCAGGACCTCGAGAACTTGAGGTGCGTGACGCCCGGCGCAGCGACGGTGCGCACAAGCTCCAGCCCGTGAAGGTCGTCGCCGACGTTATCGAACAGCCGTTCGCCGCCGCCGAGTAGCGTCGGTACAACGCCGATCTCCATCTCGTCAACGAGCCCGCGTGCGAGATATTGCTGCGCCGCACTGGCTCCGCCCGCGAGCGATACATCCTTGCCGCTCGCGGCTCGCCGTGCCTGTTCGAGCGCGGCGTCGATTCCCTCAGTGACGAACGTGAATGTCGTGCCGCCTTCGAGTGGGAGCGGCTCGCGCGCGTGATGCGTGAGCACGAACACCGGGTGATGATACGGCGGGCTGTCTCCCCACCAGCCGTTCCACGGTTTCTTGGAATCCCATGGGCCGGGATGGCCGCCAAACATGTTGCGGCCCATGATCGTGGAACCGATGTTGGCGAGCGATTCCTCGACGACACGATTGCTTTCGTTGGTCTCTCCGCCGGCCTCGCCATGCACGGCGCGCCATGCCTTGAGTGGAAATGCCCACTGGTGCAGACGCATGCCGCCGATTCCGAGCGGATTGTCCACGCTCTGGTTGGGGCCGGCGACGAAGCCGTCGAGCGACATTGAGATCTTCAGGCGCAGCCTGGACACGCGTTAACCTCCATGGAAACGGGACAGCCGCCGCGAGATACGACTCTTCGCTAAGCGGCGCCGCCCGGGAAAGCGCGCGCAACAGCAATCGATGCGCGCAGGAAACCCGCGAGGAGCGGGCCATGAACCACGAGCGCCGCTGGCAGGACGGTCAAAAACGCACCGGAAGAAATCCAGGATTCTCGTCGGCCACGAATCAGAACGAGAGCTGAAGTCGGAAGCGTGAGAAGGATAGCAGTCAACAATCCGGGCATATACGCGCGAAACACGACGGTCAGAGCCATGTGTGCAAGAGCGTTAAGGCCGATCAACGCCGCAAAGACGAGCATCGTGTAGGAGCTGCCCGGTGCTTCTGGTCTCCGTGAGGCTATCATGGCTGTAATGACACCAAGGGCAGTTACGATCAGGAGGCTGAACCGTAGCTGCGGGACTTCAATGCCCGCATAGAATGCGCGGAGGAACGCTGGGGCGCTGGTCTGCATAAGCTCGAGCATCCGGGGCGCGGCGATGGCTTCCTCGAGGTTGTGCAATGCGAACACCGAAGCGACGAGCAGGTACCAGAAACGCCGCGTATCCAGCGTCAGGCCGTTGCTCATGAGTCTTGCGTCAGACGTAAAGTGAACTCGAACGGCTGCCATACCCGTTATTCCTCTTCGCGTAACTCGGCGATACGTGCCTTCACGAGTCGCTTCACGAGACTTGGTGGTGGCGGCTCGCTGAGTGGAAATCGAATCGTCCCCTTCGATACCTCATATCCCTCGAGCTCGGCCGCGTAGGCCCTTTTGATCGCCGCCGTTATCGGGTACAGGCTGAGGTGGTTTTTCCAGGCAGCGTACCATAGAAGCGTTTTCCCGTTGAGTCTGAAGCCGGGAATCCCGTAGCTGAAGTGCTCGACTGCACCGGGCGCCGCATCGCGAATGCTATCGCGGATGCTCTTGAGGCTCTTGCGAGCATTCGGCGGCAATGCCGCAAGGTACGTTCGAACTTGCGCTCCAATCCGCCTTGCGTCGTTCCTTGAAGAAGGCGAGGGTATCATGATCTGCTCCAATTGAAGGCTTCAGTACGCATGCCGGTCCCCTTACTCGGCCAATCGTGGGATGAACCGCAACAGCTTCTCTGTACCATCGCCGTCGATTGACTTCATGAACGAGTACTGCGTCTTGATTTTCGCGTATCCCCGCTCCTGATAGAACTGATGCGCCGCCGTACGGCTGGTACTCGACGATAATCGGACAATTGAGCAGCCCTGAGCCTTCGCCCACACTTCGGCATGCTCCATGAGCAGGCTTCCAACTCCCTTTCGCCTGTGGTTGCTGTCTACCACCAGTCCGCCGATTACGACGAATGCCCCTGTTTCTACGTACTCTGCGATTAGCGCGTGGAGCCACCCGACCGGACGACCCTCGAGCTCAGCAACAAAGAACTGTTGATCCCGGCGCGACTGGATGCGCGCCAGCGTCGCTGCAACGGTGGAAGGCTCAGCATCGTACCCGAGTTGTGTCGTCAATCGTGCTACGTCATCTGCGTCCAGGATCCGTGCAGGGCGCACGGAAACTGCGATCTCACTTTCACTTCCTTCCGGAATCATGATTGTCTCGCCCTCGAGCCGCGGCGTCCGACGATCTTATAACGAAAGCAGTTGGTAGTGTGATCGTTGACCAGTCCGACAGCCTGCATGAAGGCGTAACAGATCGTCGAGCCGACGAACTTGAATCCCCGCCGGAGGAGATCGCGGCTGAGCGCGTCCGAATCCACGGTGCGGGCAGGAAGCGCGTCGAGCGCCGGCCAGCGATTTACACGAGGGGCTCCCCCGGCGAAATCCCAGACGTACGCGTCGAAGGTGCCGAACTCCTTCTGAACGGCGAGGAAGGCCCTCGCATTCCGGACAGTACTTTCGATTTTGAGCCGGTTGCGAACAATCCCCGGGTTGAGCAGCAGCCGTTCGACTCGTGCGCGTGTAAACCGCGCAACCCTCGCTGGATCAAAGTCGACGAACGCGTCACGATAGGCCTCGCGCTTCTTCAGAATGGTCTCCCAGCTAAGGCCGGCCTGCGCCCCTTCGAGTGTCAGGAACTCGAACAGGACCCTGTCATCGTGCGCGGGGACGCCCCACTCAGCGTCGTGATACGCAATGCTGAGCGGTGTTCGTGCCCAGGTGCAGCGCGTGAGGTTGTCTTCCGTCGTTCGTCCTGGCGGCTCGTGCATTCCACCTAATCTCTTCAGGAAGGCTTCTTAAGTCTGCGGGTCCGTGATGCCTTGTTCAACCAGTGGCGACGCGCGTTTCCAAGCAAACATTAGACTATATTTTTTGCGTCGCTGCCGTACATGACTCTACCGAATTTCAAGGAGGTTCTCATGCAGGACGGGTCTAATTCCTCCACCCCGCGCCGCGGCTTCATAGGCCGAGTAGCCGCGGCCGCGATGGGTATCAGTGTGGCCAGCCTGGTGCCCGAAGAAGCCGACGCTGCCACATCGCGTGCGGCCGATGCAAAACTGGAGGCCTGGTTTGGCAAGCTCAACGGCAAGCATCGGGCGGTCTTCGATGCGCCGGAGCCCAACTCCGGATACCCGGCGATCTGGCCGCGAGTTTATCGCATGACCACCGAGGCGAGCTACCCTGGAGAAACGTCAAGCGCCATGGTGATCCTGCGGCATTCGGCCTTGCCCCTGGCATTCCAGGACCACCTGTGGTCGAAATACAAGCTCGGGGAGCAGTTCGACCTCAAGATCGGTGATGTGCCCGCAACGAAAAACCCGTACGCGGCAATGACCGGCCTGCCGATTACGGGTGTTGGCATCGCTGAGCTGATGAAGGGCGGCGTGCTCGTAGGCGCGTGCGATATTGCGATGACGGTTTACAGCAGCGGTGCGGCGGCCAAGATGGGACTGGATCCCGCGGCAGTGAGAAAGGATTGGGTTGCCGGGCTGCTGCCCGGAGTCGTGCTGGTTCCGTCGGGCGTGATGGCTGTGGCCCGCGCGCAGGAGCTCGGGGCGCAATACATCTTCGCCGGGTGATTTGAACCGGGACGGGGGCTCTAGCGCCCCCGTTCCTCACGCCTGCTCGCCCGTTCCAACACCCGGGCGCTTTCATAATCAATGCGCGTCTGAGAGGACGCGCTCGTAATCCGTGATGTAGCTCTCCGCCTGCCTTCTCCGGTATTGAAGAATGAAGCGCGGATGATCCAGCGGATGAACCGACTCGAACCACCGGTGTCCGTCGTTGAGCCGCCTGAAGAACTTTGCATTTTTTCCCCGGCCCAGCACGATCACACGCTCGCGGCTGCAACCGAGGGCGATCTGCGCATCAATTGACGCGGCAATAAATGGCGTAACTGCGCGCTCGAGCTTTCGGTCATCGTAGTAGTTGAGATTTTTTCCATGGCGCGTGAATCCGAGCGGGCACACAGCCGATAACAGGAATTTTCGAAAGAAAGCGTCGGGGCCTCCAAGGTGCTTGATGACCGAGTAGATGAACCTGGACGACAGCTCCCGCTTGCGGGCGAAGTCGTTAGGGATTCCGCATTCGTCGGCCAGCGCCACTGGATCCGTAAACGTCACGCCGGTGATTCCGGCACCGAAGCGACCGGGGTTGATGCCGAGGATGAGGGTGCGCTCACGGTTGTCGGAGAAGTAGCCGTCGAGGAACAGGCGTACGTATCTCTGGACGCGCTTGTCCACGTAAGGATTCATTACGGTGACGCCTCGCGGCACGCGTGGAGACGCCAGCGACTTATAGAAGCGGAACGCGCGTTCGGCGAAGGTGTCTGAGGTGACCATCAAGGGTGGAAGCGTAGCGGAATGATCGAGGCGAAAACTGGCGCTTGGTGACAAGGACCTTGCTGACCTGGCGTCAGTCGCGCCGTGGGCCGACGCGGTGGAAATGTCATTCGTGCAGCGTGAGGACGACATTCTGAGTCTGCACCGCGCACTACGGGAGCTTGGCAGGGAGGACCTCGGAGTCGTACTCAAGATCGAGAAGCAGCGGGCGTTCGACGAGCTACCTCGGCTTCTTCTTGCGGCGATGCGCCAGCGAAAGTGCGGCGTGATGATCGCGCGCGGCGACCTTGCCGTCGAGACAGGCGTGTTCTAGCACGCTGTACCGGCCGCATCAACAATTCAGATCGAGCTGACCGCCACCCTGACCAGGGAATCGCCCAACTTGCAAATGCAAGAAAACAACAATAACTTGCAGCTGTATGGCACGACCTTTCCTTTTGCGACCGTCGAAGCCGGCGCCGGTCCTGGCGAAGGCAGCCCTCGCCGCGGCAGCCCGGCTAGGCCTGCGTAACAAGCAGCTCGGCGAAATCATCGGAACGAGCGAAGCGTCGGTGTCCCGGCTGCGAAGCGGCCGTGGACTCGATCCCGAGCGCAAAGAAGGCGAGCTCGCACTTCTCTTACTTCGTTTGTATCGGTCGCTCGACACACTGGTTGGCGGCGACGACGTCAAGGCGCGTCTGTGGCTGCACTCTGCCAACGATCACCTCGGCGGAATTCCCTCCGATCGGATCCGAACAGTGGAGGGACTCATCGATGTCGTCCAGTATCTGGACGCGATGCGCGGGCGACTCTGAGATACGATCGCTCCGCCTCTCGCCGTGGCGGGTGGTGGAGGCGCAGCATCAGGTTTCCACGCGCAAGCTCGTCGATTCGGCCGAGGAGCAGGCGCTGCTCGAGGAGATGATTGATCGCGTGAAGCCGCCGGACCTCACGGGAGGCGGACTGCACTATCTGCTTTTCACGCCTTTCCGCTATCCGCCGCTGGCGCACGGCTCGC
Organism: Gemmatimonadaceae bacterium; assembly: GCA_035633115.1. Taxonomy (NCBI): domain Bacteria; kingdom Pseudomonadati; phylum Gemmatimonadota; class Gemmatimonadia; order Gemmatimonadales; family Gemmatimonadaceae; species Gemmatimonadaceae bacterium. Next base: position 86,918 of record DASQFN010000045.1, read on the forward strand.
GGTTTGGCGGCCGGCACGAGCGCGGGATCTGGTACGGCTCGGTCGAACGCCGGTCGGCATTCGCCGAGGTCGCGTACTATCGGCTCCTGTTTCTCGAGGGAACTCAAGCGTCGCTCGGCACCGTGACCACGGCGCTCACCGCGTTCACGGCGCGAGTGCGCACCGCGCGCGGCGTGGATCTGGTTGCGCCTCCGTTTGACGCTCACCGTCGATCCATCGCGTCGCCGACGAGGTATGCATCGTCGCAGCCGATTGGCACTGCCATGCGTGGCGCGGGCGTCGAGGCGTTTCGCTATCCATCCGCGCGCGACGCCGAGGGTGGGATAAATGTTGCGGCGTTCGTCGCGTCGGTGTTCGGGAATACGAAACCCACGTCAGTCGAGACGTGGCATTGTACGGCAGCGCGTGAGCGGGTGGAGATCATGCAGGGCGATTACTTCAAGCGCGACAGGTTTGCGTTTCCGCGAGAACAGTTTCTGGTGAAGGGAGTGCTGCCGGCGCCGGCATTGTAAAAACGATCCGACCGCCAGGGTCGGAGAGTGACCACCGGTCTTCTGGCGCAACTCATTCCCCGCCTGTAACGTGAGGAGTCGCCTTCGTGGGTAGTGTCATGAACCGCTCTCCAGAGCTGTCCGTTCCTCTTCTCATTCTGTTGCTGGCCGCGTGCTCGGATGCGTCTAACGGGCCCAGTGATCCGGCCGCCCCCAGACCTGATGTGTCCATGGGTCGCGCTGCATTCGTGCAGGACTGCTCGACGTGTCATGCCTCGGGCGACGGCTTCGACCTCAAGACGTTCAGCTTCAGCGACACGACGATCATTCGTCGCGCAGTGAAGCACGTCGATACTGCGACTGCGCATAACATCGTCGCGTACATCCAGAGCATAGCCGCTCCGCGAAACGACGAGAACCTGCGCCTGTTTCAGCCAAAGGGCGCGCCGCTCGCGGGAGACGTAGAGTTTGCGACCGCTCTCTTCGGGCGTGATGCGTGGCCGGCAGAGCTGACATCGGCAGAGCTTGCGGCAATCGACCCTCGCCGGGTTCAAGTCGCGATTCGGCTACCGGTCTGGTCGGACGAAGGCTCGAACACTGACTGGATGCCGGACTTCGCTCTGCCGGCCGGAGTGCTGGACTACTCGGGCGGCCTCGCTGCGGGTGCGATCGCAGGGTATCGCGCATCACCCACGAGTGAGAATCTCGGGCGGGCGGTGAAGGCCCTTCGAACCGCCGATCGCGCGAGCGCGAACGTGGCCGCACCTTGCATTCTCGACGACGCGGCGCGAGCAAAATTTCGGGAGTGCTTCGAGGTCCGCCGCTGGACATCGAGTCTGGTTGCCCTGCACATGCTTCGCTACGGAGTGAACGCCGATCTCGGCACCCAGGCTCACGATGTCTGGTGGGATGTTGGCGACGCCGCACGCAAGTCTCGCGGTGTTGCAGGCGTACCGATCGCCAACGCGACCGAGAATTGGACGAGCTGGATGTTCCTGGGCTGGAGCTTCGATCCATCGAGGCACTCCAGCACATACACGGCCGGTGGCTTCAGACAGCTCGGGTTGAGCCGACATGCAACGTTCGTAGCGCTGCGCAGCCAGGTTGCCAGGCCACGAAACAGCGTGAACGTGTATGAGGATCTTCTGAATGCGGTGCGATTCGCTCCGTCGGGCTGGACGCTGCCGGTCGCGAGCTTCGCCCTGCGAAACGTGGGCTCACGTCTGGCGCAGGGAGACCGCCCGTCGTTGACCGACATTGCAAAGGCAATCGCGTCGGTCTATGGAGCTCTCGCCGAAGCGAACAAGAAGGTGCCCGTAGGGGACCGCGCAACACTCGACGCTCTCGGACAGCCAGTCCTGGCGGCCCTGGCGCCGCACTGACCGCTGTGGCGCTGGGAATCCCAAGGTTCGTTCGACACCATTCATGTTAGCATTCAGCCCACGTCGCTCGCTCACGAGCTGAACGGCCTTGTCGCTCAAATCCCCTGATCCGAGGTTGGTATGCAACGAAAACTGACGATCGCCGCCTGCATGCTGCTCGCCGCCTCCTCGGCTCATGCGCAGGCCGCCAAGGAATCCGTCGTATCAGCTCCACGTGCTGAACGACGGGCGCACGTGGATTCAGTCCACGAAGACATTCGCAGCGACGACTACTTCTGGCTGCGGGTCAAGACGGATCCCGCCGTGCGGTCTTATCTCGAAAATGAGAATGCGTACGCCGAAGCGGTGACGGCTCCGCTGGCCCCGTTACGGGAGAAGCTCTACGACGAGATGCTCGCGCGCATCAAGCAGACCGACCTCTCGGTGCCGTATCGCCGGGACGGCTACTTCTACTATTCGCGCACCGTCGAGGGCAAACAGTATCCGATCTACGCCCGGAAGCGAGGTTCGCTTGACGCACCGGAGCAGGTCACGCTCGACCTCAACGAGATGGCAAAGGGCAAGACGTTCATGGCCCTCGGCAGCTACGAGGTCAGCGATGACGGGAATCTCCTGGCTTACTCGTTCGACTCGACGGGCTACCGCCAATACGTCCTCCAGGTCAAGGACCTTCGCACGGGGAAGCTGCTCGGCACGCGAGCCGAGCGCGTAGTGAGCGCCGCCTGGGCGGCGGACAATCGCACGATTTTCTATTCGGTCGAGGATCCGGTCGCAAAGCGGTCCTACCGCGTGTATCGCCACGTCCTCGGCCGGAACAGTGACACGCTGCTGTATGAGGAAAAAGACGAGCGTTTCAGCGTTTATTTGGAGCGCTCACGCAGCCGCGAGTACGTCTTCATGTCCGTTGGAAGCCTGACGGCCTCAGAGCAGTATTTCCTACCGGCCAGGAATCCGGTTGCCCGCTGGACGCTCATGAGTCCCCGACGCGCCAAGCGTGAATACTATGCCGATCATCATAGCGACAAGTTCTACATCCGCGTAAACGACGCCGGACCGAACTTCCGTATCGTAACAGCTCCTGTAACTGATCCAGCCGAGAAGAGCTGGACGGAGCTGGTGCCGCACCGGGCCGACGTGATGCTGTCGAACTTCACGCTGTTCGCCAATCATCTCGTGCGCAGCGAGCGACAGAACGCCTTGCCGCAGATAGTCGTCACGGACCTGCGAAGCACCGCAACGCATTCGCTTGCGTTTCCGGAGCCAGTATACAGTGCCGGGCTGACCGGTAACGCGGAGTGGAATACGAAGACATTACGGTACAACTACCAGTCGTTCACCGCGCCGAGCTCGGTCTTCGACTACGACATGGAAACGAAGCAATCGAAGCTGTTGAAGGAAACCGAGGTCCTCGGTGGCTACGATCGCAGCCGCTACGTTTCCGAGCGCGTCACCGCCATCGCGCGTGACGGCACGAAGGTCCCGGTGTCACTCGTTTACCGGAAAGGCCAGAAGCGCGACGGGAGCGCGGCGATGCTGCTGACCGCCTACGGCTCGTACGGCTCGCCGTCGAACGTCTCTTTCAGTTCCAATCGCTTCAGCCTGATCGATCGCGGAATGATCTACGCGATCGCTCACATTCGCGGCGGCGGCGACCTCGGGAAGCCATGGCACGAGCAGGGACGCATGTTGACCAAGATGAATACCTTCACCGACTTCATCGACGTCGCGGAGCATCTGTTGAAGGAGCGCTACGCGTCGAAGAGCCGGCTGGTGATCGAGGGCGGCAGCGCCGGCGGCCTCCTCATGGGCGCCGTGACCAACATGCGGCCCGATCTCTTCAAGGCGGTCGTCAGCCACGTACCGTTCCTGGACGTCATCAACACCATGCTCGACGAATCACTGCCGCTGACGGTGGCTGAGTTCGAGGAGTGGGGCAACCCCAAGAAGAAAGCGGAATACGACTACATGAAGCAATACGATCCATACGGCAACATCGCCGCAAGGGACTATCCCGCGATCCTCGTGCGCACGTCATTCAACGACAGTCAGGTGATGTACCATGAGCCGGCCAAGTACACGGCGAGAATGCGGGCGATGAAGACGGACAGGAATCCTCTGCTGCTGGTGACGAACATGGGCGCTGGACACGGCGGCGCGTCCGGCCGCTACGATCGCTTGCGCGAAGTAGCGCATACTTACGCCTTCGTGCTCTGGCAGGTCGGCCTGCAATAAGCTCCAGGGTCGCCCGGCTTTGCAGGAAGCCTGCGCCACTGCCTACCGAGTCAGCGAGAAATTGCGCCCTCAGAGCGCGAACACGAAAGGTGATGGCCGAGCATGCGCATCGCCCTAGCTGTCGCCGGGTCAGCGGCCCAGTATTGTGAACTCGTGAACGACCTGCAGCAGCGCCTCGAATCCGGTCTTGCCGGCCGCTACGTCGTGGAGCGCCCCCTTGGTGAGGGCGGCATGGCGGTTGTGTTCCTCGCGCGTGATCTCCGCCACGACCGCGCCGTTGCCGTGAAAGTGCTTCGTCCCGATATCTCCGCGGAGATTGGTGCTGAGCGATTCCTCCGCGAGATCAAGATGGCGGCGAACCTCAACCACCCGCACATCCTTCCGGTCTTCGACTCGGGGAGTGCGGACGGCTTGCTCTTCTACGTCATGCCGAACATGGAAGGGCAGTCGCTTCGCGACAAGCTGGAGAAGGAACGACAGCTCGCGCTCGATGACGCGCTACGCATTACGGCCGAGGTTGCATCGGCGCTCGACTACTCGCACCGTCAGCATGTGATCCATCGCGATATCAAGCCGGAGAACATCCTTCTTCACGAGGGCGCGGCGCTGGTGGCGGACTTCGGCATCGGCAAGGCGCTGAGCAGCGGCAAGGCCATCACCCACACGGGCCTCGCCGTCGGTACGCCAGCCTACATGAGTCCCGAGCAGGCGAGTGGGGAGACAGCGATCGATGGCCGGAGCGATCTGTACAGTCTGGGGTGTGTTTTGTACGAGATGTTGAGCGGAGAACCTCCGTTCACCGGCCCGAATGCACAGTCCGTTATCGCGAAGCGCTTCATGTCGCCTGTTCCGAGCGTAAAGGTGACACGCGATGTGCCGGATACAGTCGAAGCCGCTCTCAGTCGCGCGCTGGCGCGATCGCCCGCGGACCGTTATCGCACCGGGGCCGAGTTCGCGGATGCTCTCCGAAGCATTCTTCGAACGGGAGAAGGGACCACGTTTCACACCCCGCCCGAGGTAAAGAGCTCCGCCGCTCCAAAGGCGATCGCCGTGCTTCCGCTCGCGAACATGAGCGCCGATCCAGAGAACGAGTATTTCAGCGATGGCATGACTGAGGAGATCATCAACGCGCTCGCCAAGGTTCCGGGCGTGCATGTGGCGTCACGCTCATCGTCGTTCGCCTTCAAGGGCAAGAAGGATGTTGATGCGCGGCAAGTGGGTGAGCGACTGGGCGTGACGTCGGTGCTGGAAGGGAGCGTTCGCAAGATCGGCAACCGCATTCGCATAGCGGCGCAGCTCGTGAACGTGGGGAACGGGTATCAGCTATGGTCGGAGACGTATGATCGCCAGCTGGAGGACGTCTTCGCCGTGCAGGACGAGATATCGAGGTCGATCGTCGAGGCGCTGAAGGTTCAGCTCGTGGGCGCGACGAGTCAGGTGGTGGCACCGACCAAGAACCTTGAAGCCTACACGACCTACCTGAAGGGCCGTTACCACTTCAACAAGTTCAGCGAGCAGAGCCTTCGAAAGGCGCTCGATTTGTTTCAGCATGCGCTGCTTCAGGATCCGGGTTTTGCGCGAGCGTATGCCGGCATATCGGACGTGTGGTGCGATCTCGCGGACGACTGGGTTGCGCCGGACGACGCGTATCCGCGAGCGAAAGCGGCCGCCGAGCGCGCTTTGCAGCGCGACCCAGACCTTGCCGATGCGATGATCTCCATCGGCAAGGTGTTGTGCTGGCACGAGTGGAAGTTTGCGGAAGGAGTTGAGCGGCTCGATCGCGCCGTGGCGGTGAGTCCAAACAACTCCGAGGCGCAGTGGGTTCTTGGGACAGCGTTGCCGCTGGTCGGCCGAATGCGCGAAGGTGTCGAGGCCGTAAGACGGGCCGTCGAGCTGGACCCGCTGCGCGTCGAGTACGCGGGGTGGCTGACTCGTTTCCTGCTGTATGACAAGCAGTACGACGCCGCGATCGCATCCGGGAAGGAATTGTTGGAGGTGGACGAGGAGTATGGCCGCGGCTTCGTGTGGATGGGGTCGGCTCACCTTGCATTGGGGGATCCAACCGCTGCGCTCGACTGGTTCCAGCGTGGTCAGGCTCTGGACCGTGCAGTTCGTTCGTACGACGCGATGATCGTCCGTGCGCTAGCCGCGCTGGACCGGCGCGAGGAAGCCGAAGAGATCATGAGCCGTCTTGAGGCCGAATCGCGGCAGCAGTATATCCGCTCCGAGTACCTCGCCATGGGACACGCGGCGCTGGGCAACCTGGACAAGGCGTTCGAATCGCTGGAGCGGGCATACCAGGCTCGGTCGGGGGGCCTGATCTACCTGCACCTCGATCCTGGCTACGATTCGCTGCGCGGGGATCCTCGGTACACTGAGATGCTCGCGCGGATAGGAGTACGATAGGGCGTGGGCCGCGGCGAGGGCGGCCGGGCCGGACTCTTACCGCAACGGCACGACGCGAACGCCAGGGCACTTCCCCGCCTGTCCAGCGCCAATCCAATGCCTTCGGGGCAACTATTCCACCGGCTCCGATTTGTTGATAATGACATCGACATTCAATCCCGAATCAGAACCGGCGAAAAAATTGTCGATATCGTCGATCGCTTCGTACGCCAAAAACCGCACCGTCCGATCCAACCCAAGACGTTTGAACGCTGGGCGGCGGAGTTGTTCGCGCAGTCGGTTCTTTCGGTCCTTTGGTGCCACAATGAACATCGGATATAGCGTATTAGGGGCTATGACATTCAGATCGGCAAACCTCAGTAGACCGGAGTAGATCGAGGTAGAGTTTTCGATTTCATATGCAGCGGCGATTCGGAACTCCTGCTTCCAGACGACGTCGATATTCTCGACATACGAATGTGGGAGATCGATCCCGGAGGAGAATTCCGGATCGAATTGGTCGAACTGATAAGCCTGACGAAGCCTTGTCTGGTCGCCGACTGGAACCCAAACCCTTTCTCCGGCCTTTATGCCGAGCCGGGCGAGTTTCCATTGCATTGTGACGTGATCGGAAACGAGTGTCGTTCTCAGCGCTTCGTCTATTTCTTCCGCTCGTATCTCCGCAAGCTGAGTCGGCGGCTGAATAGTTGGCGACATGGTATCCAGTGCCTTTAGCGACACCGCCTCACCCTTTTGAAGTCTTACGAGGACTGAGTAGAGATCATCGTAACGCGCATAAAATTGCTCGAGCTTATCGGGCGCGACGGTAGTGAATCCGCGTAGTCGGTAAGAATCCGCGTAGCCAAACAGCCGACAGAATTCTTTGAACGAAAGATCGAGCTCTCTTGGGTTGGCGATGAAGTAGATCAACTTCCAAGCCGTGCTACCGTTTCCCGTTATTGGTTTCCAGAGCTCTTGCGAGAGTTCCTCGCTTTCAACTTTTGTGGCAATCTTTCCGATCAGCTTCACACGATCGCCTTCCACAATGAGAATGTCGTCGCCCGGCGACATTCGCTCAAAGTTGGCCCGGTTCCTAGGTCCGCCTTCCGAGCCCCACACGGTGACCGGTGCGCTGCCAAAGACAGAGGTGAGTTTCGCCCTCACGTTTTGCGAAACGAATGGCGTGATTCGGCGCAGCGCCACTTTGTTTTTGATTGTGTCCTGGTAGTGCACCATCGCCTGCGGATTTCCCGGAGGCATGTAAAGCAGGAATACGTTGCGCATGTCTTAACCTAGGGCCGCATGGCCGTGTCGATAGAGCGAAGCGTGGTTGCAGAAATTGCAGTCAACCGATGGGAGGCTCCTTTCGATTCGATTGGCCGCTGCGCCCCAGTTTGGGAGCGGCGGGTCTTGCTCAGCGGGATTGCTTTCCCTACTGCAGCCCAGCCGTGGCCCTCGGCAGCCACTGGCCGCGCCCTTCCTTTCCCACGACCGCGTAGTCGTCAACAATTACTTCACCGCGCGACAGCGTTGTGCGCGCGAATCCCGCGAGGTCCCACCCATCAAACGGGGACCAGTCCGCGTTCGTCTCCATTGTGTCGCAGCTCACGGTGCGCGTTGAGCTCGGATGAATGATCGCCAGATCAGCGTCGCTGCCCACCTCGATCACTCCCTTCCGCGGATAGAGTCCCATGATCTTCGCCGGGTTCGTGCTCAGCTTCGAGACCATCTCCTCCAGCGAAAGCCGCTTCTTCAGAACGCCGTGCGTGTAGGTCACCGGGAGAAGCGTCTCGAGACCCGGCATTCCCATCGGGATCTTCGTCCAGTCGCCCTCCCACATCGCCTTCTGATCGCGGGTAAACGTGCACGTATCAGTCGAGACGACTGAAACCTCTCCATCCCTCAATCCCTTCCACAGACGGGCCGAGTCCTTCGGCTTCTTGAGCTGAGGACAGCAGGCATAGAGATGACCGTCCTCGCGATCGAAGCACGTGTCATCGAGAACCAGGTACTGTGCACAGGTCTCAGCAACGACTGGCACTCCACGCGCCTGCGCCGCCTTCACTATCTCCGTGCCCTCAGCGGTTGACATGTGGACGATATACAACTGCCCACCCGTCACCTCCGACCACGTCACCACCCGCTGGATCGCCTCGGCCTCGATGAAGTTGGGTCGCGTCATCGCATGAAGCCGAGCGCCATGCTTCTTCATCAGCTCCGGGGTGTGATGCCGAGCGATCAGCTCGTCGAGCACGCGCGCCGACTCGGCGTGCACGAGGAGCATCGTCCCGTACTCCTTCATCTTCTCCAGCGTGCCAAACAGTGCGCGATCGTCCGACTGCCAACCCTCGGACTCGTAGATCATGAACTCCTTGAAGGTGGTGAAGCCGCGGTCCACCATCCCCTTGATCTGATCCTTGTGCTCGTTCCATCGCGTGATGCAGATGTGGAACGTGTAATCGATCAGCGCTTTCCCTGCGGCCTTCTTCATCCAGTTGTCTGCGGCCATCTCCAGCGAATCGCCGGCGTATGGGATCGCGAAGTCGATGAGCGTGGTGACGCCACCGCGAGCGCCGGCGCGAGTGCCGCTTCGATAGTCGTCCGACGATACAGTGCCGCAGAACGGCAGCTCCAGGTGTACATGGACGTCGAGAACACCAGGGATTACGTGATATCCCGCCGCGTCAATCACGCGAGTGTTTTGCGTCGGCTGAAGATTCGGGGCAATCGAGGCGATTTTCTCGCCTACGATACCGATGTCGTTGGTGCCCGAGCCCTGCGGCGTGACGACGTTACCGCCGCGGACTATCGTATCGAAGTTCATTTTGCGGTCGCTCAGGTTGACTCTACGGCTTGCAACGCACGATGCAGAACCTCGAGCGCATAATCAGCGTCCTCGGCCGTGATGCACATTGGCGGCTTGATCCTTACCACGTTGCCGTCGATTCCACCCTTGCCGAGCAATACGCCCATCCCTCGGGCTTCCTCGAGAATCTGAAGCGTTTCCGCCTTGGCCGGCTCCTTCGTCGCCCGGTCGCGCACGAACTCGATGCCCAGCATCAGCCCCATTCCACGCACGTCCCCTATCAGATCGTGCTCGTTCATCAGACGTCTAAGGCCGTCCTTGAGGCGTTTCCCGATGATCTTCGAGTTTTCCTTTAGTCCGTCCTCGTCGATCACCTCGAGGACCGCAAGACCCGCCGCCATGCACACGGGGTTCCCGCCGAAGGTATTGAAGTGAACGCGCTGGGTGAGAGCCTGCGCAATTTCCATCCTCGTCGTCACTGCCGCGAGCGGAACGCCGTTGCCGATCCCCTTCGCCATAACTACGAAATCCGGAACGACGTCGAAGTTCTGGAATCCCCAGTAATGCTCGCCCGTGCGGCCGAATCCGGTCTGCACTTCATCGGCGATGCAGAGGCCGCCGTGCTCACGCACGACCGCGTACGCTTCCTTCAGATAATTCGGCGCACCGTACGTCGTGCCGCCGACTCCCTGAATCGGCTCCATGATAAAGGCGGCAATCGATCCTGAGGTACCAAAGCGAATGAGATCCTTCAGGTCGGCGACGCTCTTGGTTGCAATCTCCTCCGGCGTACCCGTGTACGGGCTACGATAGGGATCGGGACACACGGTGTGGTGCACTCCAGTCGCCACGTTGACCGGGTACTTCCACGTGCTGTGCGACGTGATCGTGTTGCTCGACGGCGAGGCGCCGTGATATGAGTTCCGAACAGCGATAACGTCGGCATTGCCCGTGTAAAGGCGAGCCATCTGAATCGCGAGATCGTTCGCCTCGCTGCCGCTGTTGACGAAGTACGTGACGTCGAGGCCTTTCGGCATCTTCGACGCGAGCTTCTTCGCCATCGCTGGCATGTTCGGATGCAGGTAGATCGTAGTTGCATGCTGCAGCGTGTCCACCTGCTCCTTGATCTTCGCGGTCACCTTCGGATGGCAGTGGCCACAGGAAACCGTGACTATGCCGGCTAGCATGTCGAGATACCGGCGCCCTGCCTCATCGTAGAGGTACTGCATGTATCCCTCGACGATCATCAGCGGCTCCTTGTAGAGCGTGAAGATCGCGGGGTTGCAGTACTCCTTTCGCATCGCCAGTACCTCGGCGCGCGACGGGCCGGTGTAGGCGCGCGGACGATGATCCGTGTATGGAAGAGTCAGTGTGTCGCTCGGGCGCGGGGCCAATGTGCTCGTCATATCTTGATTAGGTATTGTCGGGCCTCGGTAACCGGCGACCGGTTACCGGTGACCGGCTACCGAGGCCCGAAAAACTATGCAGTGGCTTGCGCAGTTTCGGGCGCCGCATATCCCTCCACCACCTCATAGCCACCCGCATAGTCCTCCGGATTCGGGCGGCGGATCTGCGACTGGAGTACAACCCGATCGCGGCGCAGCCCGCGGAAATCGTCCAGCGAATGCCAGCCGTCGGTTGCCTCGTGCTTCTCCAGGAAATCCTTGTACTGCTGGTTCAGCCGCTTGATCACGTTCGGGCCGATCGCGTGATCCAGCATCGCGGCCGTGCACACCTGTATTGTGCCGCAGCCGAGGAGGAAGTAGCTGATCGCCTGGTTCATGTCGGAAATGCCGCCGATTCCGGAGAAGCTCTTGTCGGGGAACGCCTGCGTGAGCTGCGCCATCTTCGCCAGCGCGAGCGGAAGGATTGCGGGGCCGCCAAGGCCGCCGCTGGAAACGAAGCCGTCGACGTTGATCTCGAAATCGAGAGTCTCGGGATCGATCAGCGGTAGAGAAGGGAAGGTGTTCGATGAAACGATCGCATCGGCGCCACCGCGGAAACACGCTGCCGCTTCCTCAACGATGTTCGCGGTCGCCGGAGTGAGCTTGCACCAGACAGGAACTGTCGCGACTGCCTTCACCGACTCGGTTACGGTCGAGCAGAGAACCTTGTCCTTACCGATGTTCGACCCCATGTCCTTTCGGTCCATGTGAGGGCACGAGAAGTTGAGCTCCAGCCCGTCGGCACCGGCGTTCTGACACGCCTGCGCAAGGAGCTGCCAATTGTCATGCTCCTTGTCGTTTCCGGAGCCGGCCATGATTGACGCGATCAGCACTCGGTCTGGATATGCCTCCTTGATCCGGCGAATCCGCGGCTCCCACCAGTCGATCGCCTTGTCGGAGATGAGCTCCCAGTTCCATGACGAATGGAGCGCCGCGTTGGGCTGCTTCTTCATCGAGACGCGCGAGTCTTCAGGGGAAGTTCGCAGGAATTTCGCTTTCGCGCCGTAGACGTTCACCACCGGGTGCAGCCCGATGGTCTTCGTGACGACTCCGCCCCATCCCGCCTCGAACGCGCGTAGGATATTGCTCTCGGACTCGGTAGGCGGCGCCGAGGAGAGCATGAACGGGTTCTCGAAATGAATCCCCGTGAATTGTATGGAGGTGTCAACAGCCATCGCTATCTCCTGATTGTTAATCCGTAGTCCGAAGTTCAGTCCGCAGTCCGCAGTGTCGTACCGCAGTCCGCAGTGTCAGCTCATCCAGTTAGTGCCGTGCTCCACGTTCCACTTCGTCGTCATCTTCTTGGAGCGAGTCCAGAACTCGATCGACCCCTTTCCGGTGATATCGCCAACACCGAAACGAGACTCGTTCCATCCCCCAAAAGAGAACGGCTCACGAGGAACGGGCACGCCGACGTTTACGCCGACCATCCCCGCACTCGCATTCTCCATCACGTACCGGGCTGTCCCGCCGCTTTCCGTAAACACCGACGCGGCGTTCCCATACGGCGACGCGTTCTCGATCTCGAGCGCCTTGTCGATATTGTTCGCCCGCACAATCGCGAGCACCGGCCCGAATACCTCTTCCTGGGCAATCCGCATGTCAGGAGTGACGTGATCGATGATCGTCGGCCCGACGTAATAACCCTTCTCCTTGCCGGGCACGACCGTCTTTCTACCGTCAACGAGCACCGTCGCACCCGCCTGTTCGGCTTCAGTGATGTACTTCTCGATTCTCTCGCGCGCTTCCTCAGAGATGACCGGTCCGAGATTCTCTCCGGGCACGATCTTTTTCGCGTAATCGATCATCCGCTGGATGATGTGATCGGTGTCGGAGACAGCGACCATCACGGACGCAGCCATGCAGCGCTGGCCGGCGCAGCCGGACATCGACGCGACGACATTGGATGAAGTCATCTCCAGATCGGCGTCCGGCATGACGATCAGATGATTCTTCGCCCCGCCAAGCGCCAGCACCCGCTTGAGATTCGCCGTCCCCCTGCGATAGACGAGCTTCGCAACCTTGGTCGAGCCGACGAAGCTGATTGCCTCGATCCCCGAGTGATCGCAAATCGCCTCTACGACATCTCTGCCGCCGTGGACCACCTGGAACACGCCCTCCGGCAATCCCGCCTCGCGCAGCAGCTCGGCGATGCGATTGCTCGATAGGGGAACCAGCTCCGACGGCTTGAGGATCATGCAGTTGCCGAGCGCGACCGCGTTTGGGATCGTCCAGTTCGGCACCATGTTCGGAAAGTTGAACGGCGTGATGGACGCTACGACTCCAATCGGGAACCGCTCGATCCGGCACTCGACGCCGCGGCTCACCTCGAGGACTTCGCCGGCCGCAATCTGAGGCAGCGAACAGGCGAACTCCGTCAGCTCCATGGACTTGAGAATCTCGGCCCGCGCCTCGCCGTGGACTTTTCCATTCTCTTCGGTGACCAGAGCGGTCAGCTCGTCGATGTTCTTCTCGAGGAGCGTCCGGTAGCGGAAGAAAACCTGAACACGCTCCTTGATCGGGAGTTGAGACCATGCGGGGAAGGCAGCGCGGGCGGCGGTAACCGCGGCGTCGACGTCATCGCGCGAGGAAAGGGGCACGCGCGAAATGACAGACCCGTCGCCAGGGTTGTAGACGTCAATAAACGAATGGCCGCCTGCGACAAATCGGCCGCCGACATAGTTCCTGACTTCAGGGTATTTCATGCCCATACCATAGAGGAAGGACTGTTCTGAAACTGCTATCGAAACCACGACCGGGCAAGGGATTGTACTCCGCTGCGGCGAGCGATTCGCCGCACTCCGGATGGGCTCTCAGACAGCTCGCGGGCGGCGCGCTGGCACCCCGTCGAGCATTCCTCGCACGCTGATATCCTCATCAAGGTCCGGCCAGTGAATTCCCTGGCCATCGCCGATAATCTCGTAGTTGCAGCGCTGCGCCGGTGTTGCTTCGGAGAGGCGCCATGACCAAGTCAAAGGCACGCTTATGGCACGCCCGTCAGCGAGATGCGCGGTTATGGAGTCGGCTGAGACTTCCAGCGATTGTACCCGAGGATCACTACCTGTTTTCGCCGCAGTGCTCATACCATGCCTCCAGAACGCGATGGCGATGCTCAAAGATAAAAATGAATGCGCCAACTGACGAATCGTTGCCGCCAACCCAGGCTTGAGCACCGGGAGTCAACGACCCCCGGCTATCCTCCGCGCGGCGATCAGCTCTGGGCGACCGGGCTTGTCAGCACGCGCGGCGATCTTCGAGAGCTGCGCGTAGTACAATCGGGCGGCGGCACGATTTCCGGCCGCCATCGCGGCCCTGGCGGCTCCGGCCACAGCGCGGAATCGGCGGGGCTCGATCCTTAGCGTAAGCTCGAATTCCTTCAGCGCTTCGGCGGGCCGGTTCAGCTCCAGCAGCATCTCGCCGAGTAGCTCGCGAGCCGGGGCGATCGGGCCCGGTGTGACAGCGCTTTTCTCAGTCGCGTACTCACGCTCGGCTGCCTCGCGCATCGTGGCCAGGGCCTCGTCTTTTCTTCCTCGAGCAAGCGCCAGCCATGCCGACGCGCCGCGAATCTGAATTTCGGTCTGCTCGGTCCAGTACTTCTCATTTTGTCGGGCGAGCTCGTCGCGGATTCTATGGAGCTTGTCGATCTCAGACTTCGCGATCGCGGTGTCGCTGATGCGCGCTGCCCCGATCGCGCGAGCGAAATGCGTGATAGCGTCGGCGAAAGGGAATGGACTCTTCTTGACGGTGAGTTGCGCGGCGTCACGCCATGAGCCGCGCTCCAGTGCGTAACGAGCCGGCATCGCGGCCATCGCGAAATATCCGGCCATCGGCGGAGCTGCCGAAGCTGGTTTCGTCGGATCGAAGCGTGTAACGATCTGCGGGATGCTTTCGCGCAGCGCCCGCGCAGCGCGGTCCTGACCCGTCTGAAGGTACGCGTACATCATATAGTCGCTGGCATGCAGCTCTTCAGCACCGGAAAGTTCCCGCCGCGCCGCGACCTTACTGGCGAAGTTGCCCTCGATCGACTGCTGCCAGTCCCCGACACGCGTGTACGTATGCGACGGCATGTGAAGCGCGTGCGGGATGGATGGAGCGATTTTCGAGTAAGCGTCCGCGGCTTTAAGCGCGCGCGAGGCGAGCGGCGGGATGTCGTAGCTGTGGATGATGTAATGCGCGAGTCCCGGATGATCCGGATACTTTCTTACGAGACTCTCGAGGATTGCGCCGGCCTCGAGCTGATTCGCATAGGTCTTGTCGGCGGGATCGGCCGCTATCGCGAGTGCAAGCGCGTGGAATAGCGCAGCTTCCGTGTCATCGGGATAGCGCCTTGCAAGCGCGCTCATTGCATCGCGATATGCGGCGAGGCGCTTCAGCTGATCGATTGTCCCGGCGTTTTCGTAGAGGAGTGCCACCGCGGCAACGTAGTCCTTCTCGCGCTGGGTCCGGCTGCCCGTCGTCCTCGCATGCTGCACCGCGTCGAGCGCGGTCTCGATCGCCTTCGCGGTTTTCATGCCCGGAGCAAACGGGTTACCCCACGCGCTCAGGGCGAGACCCCAGTACGCGATCCCGCAAGTGGGGTCGGCCTTGAGAGTGGCGTTGAAGCCTTCGATCGCGTTGCGGAACTCGAATGAGTGAAGAAAGGCGACAGCGCGGTTGAACACCGGCTGCGCTCCACGGGAGCACGATGTCGCGAAGTGAACGGTGCCGAGCTTCTGCTGCGGCGGTACACCCTGCGCATGGAGCCGCGAGCCGAAGCTCCATAGAGCGAGGAGCATGACAACAGTCACGCGGAGTGTTTGCGAAGTCACCTCTCTCAACACCATTCGATAAAATCGCATCATCGGTACTCCGGCGGTGCGGCGTTCGGCGACGGGTACCACCTTGGTTTCGCAAGCTGATCGCTCCAGCGAAGCCAGACGGCAGCGAGCTCGCGAACCTTGTCGGGGTTCGCGGCCGCGAGGTTCTTTGTCTCGCCGATGTCAGTTTTCAGGTTGTAAAGCTCCGCGGCGAGCAGGTCTTTCATGCCGACGCTGTCCTTCCGGGGCAGTCCATCGTGCATCTTCACAAGCTTCCAGTCACCCTGGCGAACAGCCATCATCCCGCCGAGCCGCCAGTAGAGCACGTCGTGTGGCGATCCGGACGCCGCACCGGTGAGGAAGGGGAGAAGGTTCACGCCGTCGAGCTTCCATTCGGAATTCACCGGTATCCCTGCCGCTGCGAGCGAAGTTGCGAACACATCATGCTGAATGATCGGGCGCGAGTCTGTTCGCCCCTCGGGAATGTGTCCCTTCCAGCGTATGATGAATGGCACGCGGACCCCGCCTTCCCACATTTGTCGCTTTGAGCCTCGTAACGGCGCATTGCTCGAGGCGTTGTCGCCTGCCATTCTTATCGGCCCCCCGTTGTCGCTGAAGAAGAAGATCAGCGTGTTCTCATCCAGCCCCTCGGTGCGCAGCGCCGCCATCGTTTTGCCGATGCCGTCGTCCATAGCGGACAACATTGCAGCATACGTGCGACGCCGTTGGTCGGCGATGCGGGGAAATCTCGCGACGTAACGTTCGGTCGCCTCGAGCGGCAAGTGCGGGGCATTGAAGGCGAGATAGAGAAAGAACGGCCGCGACCGGTGCCGCTTGATGAAATCGGCTGACCGGTCGGCAAGCGCTTCCGTGAGGTAAGCCGCTGCAGGCACGACTGACCTTCCGTCGACCATATCAGTGGTGGTGTCGCCGGCATGGGATGGCATGTACGAATGCGCAGCACCCAGAAAGCCGAAAAACTCGTCGAATCCCCGCTCCAGCGGATGAAATCGAGGAGCGGATCCAAGGTGCCATTTGCCGATTACGGCCGTTCGGTAGCCCGCTGCCTTTAGACGATCCGCAATAGTGCGTTCCTCCACAGGCAGGCCCCACTCGTTAGAGCCCGGACCGACGATATTCATCTCGTGTCCGAACCGTTGCGGATAGCGCCCCGTCATTAGCCCGGCACGAGTGGGGCTGCAGAAGGGTCCGCTGACGTAGCCGTCAGTGAATCGAATACCGGTCGCGGCCAGCGCATCGATGTTGGGCGTGGAAATGTCCTTGCTGCCGTGCACGCCGATATCCGCGTAACCCATGTCGTCGGCGACGATGACGACGATGTTGGGTAGCCTGGTCTGGGCGTCTGCCGAACGACTGAGTGTCGCAAGAGCGAATGCGACGACGACCGACGCGGCTAACCATGCGACTCGCTTCATGAAGTCCTCCAACAGGAAATCTATGATGGATTCACCATGAGGTAGCGACCACATTGCCGCTACTCTATCTTGCGACGCATGAGCGTTCTTCGACGGAGAAGCGAGCGTGCCGCCGCGGCGGTCGAGCGTAATATCACAAATGTGCTCGCCGAAGTCGGTCCATTGCTGAGGATCGAGCACTGTCGTATCGAAGTCGCTGAATACTTCGGCGCCACCGGCCAGGTGACGCTGCGAATAGACGGCACCTGCCCCGATTGCGATCTCTCGCCAGCTACTTTCATGCCGGCGATCGAGGCGCATCTCAAGCTGCGAGTTCCGGAGGTGCGAGAAGTCCGCGTGATCGACAAGTGACGGCCGCGCCGAATCTGCAGGAGCGCGTGAACGCAGCGCTCGCGAGCGTGCGCAACAATCGGCTCGGCATCAACGTCCTCGAGGCCGAGATGATCCGCGACGTTGCGACTACTGTCGACGGGAAAGTGAGATTCACGATACTTCTCGCGCCAAGCGATGATGCTCGTCTCGTGCGTGATGTCCGGCAGGTCGTCGAGCAGGTGGACGGCGTTCGCGAGGTACGCGTTGATGTGAAGGATGCTTCGCAGGCTACACTGCGAGCTGCGGACGAAACTGCACTAACTTCGAACGAACCGCGGACCGGGGACCAGCTGCGCACTGCGGACCAACCGCCGACTGCGGACAAACCTCGTCCCAAACCGCGCTCCCTGCCGGTGATGGGGCAGGAGCCTGCTTCAAAGCGCGCTGCGGTTCCGGCACCGACGCCGGTTACCTACCCCAACCTCGGCAACATTCTCGCGATCTCCAGCGGGAAGGGAGGCGTCGGGAAATCCACCGTCGCGAGCAATGTCGCAATCGCGCTTGCCCGGCAGGGCGCACGGGTCGGGTTGATGGATGCGGATATCTACGGCCCCAACATCCCACGGATGATGGGCGTCGATGAACAGCCCAGAGTCGAGAACGAGAAGATCATTCCTCTCGAGGCGCACGGTGTCAAGGTGATGAGCCTCGGCTTTTTAATCGAGCGTGACCAGCCGGCGATATGGCGTGGCCCGATCATCATGAAGATCATCACGCAGTTCGTGAGGGACGTGGTATGGGGCCAGCTCGATTTCTTTCTCGTCGATCTTCCGCCTGGTACCGGCGACGCGCAGCTCTCGCTCGTTCAGGCAACGCGCGTTGCGGGTGCGTTGATCGTGACTACTCCGCAGGAAGTTGCGATCGGCGATGCGCTGCGCGGTGCCAAGATGTTTCAGCGTGTCGATGTGCCGGTGCTCGGTGTGATCGAGAACATGAGCTGGCTCGACTGCGCGCACTGTGGCGAGCGGACCTTCCTTTTTGGCTCGGGCGGCGGTGCTCGCCTTGCCGCGGAGCTTGGCGTCCCCCTGCTGGGGCAGATCCCGCTCTACGCACCTGTGCTCGCTGGCGGAGACACCGGGATGCCCATCGTGGTGGGTGAGCCTGAGTCACCTGCCGCTGTTGAGCTGACCAGGACTGCCGAGCGTGTTGCGACGATGCACGCAGCACCGGCGATGTAACTCGTGTGTGAATCTCCAATCGTGGAGGACTGATGACGTTTCTCGGCTTGCTTGGAGTGCTTTTGATCATCGTGCTCCTGCTGAGACTCGTGCGTCACTTCGAAGGCGGGGGTACGCCCTCGAGAATCAGTTCGAGAGGTAGTCTCATCTCGGCGGTTCTCACCGCGCTGGGCGCACCGTCGAGAATCGTGATCAATGGACAGACCTACTCAAGTGTCGACGAGATGCCGCCCGAAGTGCGCGCGCAGTACGAACACGCGATGAGCGTTGCGCTCGACGCAACGAACCGTGATGGGATACTCGACTTTTCACGGAGTGCTCGTGCTCGCAACCGAATTGCCGGGGCGAGCGCTCCCTCCGACCCCGCGACGAGAATGAAGCAGCTGGAGGAGATGAGAGAATCGGGTCTGATAACCGCCGAAGAGTACGAGGCGAAGCGAGCTCAGATCCTCGAGGCTCTATGAGGCCTGACGCAGTCCTTGTTGCGGCTCTGATTGCGTGTTCGACGAAGCCACCTGACGACACTCGATTCCGGGAAGAGCTAACCCTGGCACCCGGCTCGATCCCGAACGTCGCTCCGCCGCGGGCGACAGGCGGATACGTGCGCGGACCCGGTGGAAAACGTGTCATCGTTTTTGTAAATGGCCTCTTCGGCGATGCGCTTTCGACATGGACCAACACCAACGGCGCCTATTGGCCGGCCATGATCGCCCACGACCCCGATTTCGACAGCGTAGACGTCTACGTGCACAGTTTCCAGTCGCCGAAACTTGCGCGTGCCCAGCAAATACAGGATCTCGCGTCGAGGCTCAAGGATTTCCTCGTTACCGATCGCGTGCTCGACCACGACGAGATTGTGTTCATCGCCCACAGCATGGGCGGCCTGGTAACGCGCGCATTCCTGCTCAAGCAGCGCAGTCGCCCCCAGAAAACTCCAATGCTCTACTTCTTCGCCACGCCTACGGCCGGAGCGAATGTGACGGAGATCGCGCAGCATCTGAGCGAGAACCCGCAGCTCGAGGACATGCAGCCGCTTTCCGACGGAGGCTACGTCAAGACCCTTCGTGAGGACTGGCTGCAGACCAGCGACGATGCCGCCCTCAACTATCCGAATGCGATTGCCTCCTTCTGTGCCTACGAGCTCCTCGACGTCTGGCGCGTGAGGATTGTAACCGAGCTCAGCGCCACATATCTGTGCAACAGGTCAACGCGAGCCGTGCGGGCTGACCACATTGGAATCGTCAAGCCAGCGGGATTTGGTGACGACCCTTACGTATTCTTCAAGGCGGCGTATGTCAGCACCTTTGGTCCAACCGCCAGGACAATGTCGAGAACCGTCACGAGGGCAATAACGCTCTCACCAGGGTCCATGAGATTCGAAACGCGCGTCGTGCCGCTCGGCTCGGTTGGTCGAGACACCTTCCTTCTGAGGCAGGTCAAGGGAAGAGGTGCGGCCATCGATGTTGCATGCGGCGAAGTAAAGAAGGGTGATGTAGTCATCAGCCTCGACAGCGCGAGGAACGAGGAAATCGTCGAGGTTCGTCCATCTCTCGTGAACGTGACCAACCTCAAATCCTCTTCTGTCGCGCTGATACGCCATGGGCAGGGTTCTGCCCTGGTGCGGTACGTGGCCCGCGGACTCGATCGAGTCGGCTCGCGCTGCGCTGGCCGCGGCCACGCTGAGGTTGTTGCAAACTTCGTCGCAGCCAGGCGAGCGAGGATCGAGGTGCGTCCGCGATGACCAGAACACATTGCCTTATTGGCGGACTTGTATTCGCTGCCGCGGCGACCGCAGTCGCCCCTAGCGGGCGCAGCGCTATGGTGCGGGAACAGCCGCGGCAGGATCCGGAGTGGGGAATTGCCATCCACGGCGGTGCAGGCAGCATCGACACGCTCAGGATGTCAGCGGCCGAGCGGCAACTCCGTCGCGACGCGCTGATGCGGTCGCTTAGAGCGGGACACAAAATCCTCGCAGCGGGCGGAAGCAGCCTCGATGCAGTCCAGGCGGCGATAATGGTTCTCGAGGACGATTCCATGTTCAACGCCGGCAAGGGAGCTGTGCTGAACGCCGAGGGGAAGACCGAGCTCGATGCCGCAATCATGGATGGAAAGACTCTCAATGCAGGTGCCGTGGCCGGCCTTCATCGCATCAGGAATCCAATTGCGCTGGCGCGCCTCGTCATGGAGAAATCGCCGCACGTGATGATGATAGGCGACGGCGCGGAGGCATTCGCGCGAGAGCAGGGCGTAACGATGACGCCTGAAAGCTATTTCATCACTGCAGCGCGCTTGAAGCAATACCTCGACGCAAAAAAGGCAGACGCGGAGAGGACTAGAACCGCTGCGCCGCCCAAGCCGGGATTCGGAACTGTGGGCGCAGTCGCGCTCGACAAATCAGGCAACCTGGCCGCAGGGACATCTACCGGCGGCATTTCGATGAAGCGGTTCGGCAGGGTGGGCGATGCGCCGATCATCGGCGCGGGAACCTACGCCAGCGCGACCTGCGCCGTGTCCGCGACGGGAGCGGGCGAGTATTTCATCCGCCTCACAATTGCGCGGGACATCTGCGCGCGCATGCAGTACCAGAAGCTCACCGTTCGCCAGGCGGCCGATACGGTTATTTACGGGGTGCTTGGTAAAACGAAAGGAACCGGCGGCGTGATCGTGCTGGACAACCGCGGGAACGCCGCAATGCCATTCAACACGACTGGCATGTATCGGGGGATGATGAGCTCTGATGGGACTGCGGTTGTGTTGATGGTCAAATAAGGACGTCATCTCCACGCGCTGCGTTTCTCCCACACGGCTGCGAATTTCGTCAACGAAAGTTGCTCAAGCAGCGCGTCGTATCGGGGATCCGCGCGGACGTGCCCGATGCCGGGCCAGCCGATCAGGAACGCGACAGCCGGGTCGTGCTGCTCAACCGCCACGTCGAGCTGCCTGAAGCCCTGGTCGAGGTCGCCCATGTGCAGGAGCAGCCACGCTTTTGATGCCGGCCGGTCACCGCCCTTGGCTCCTTTCTCGAAGATCTCACGAAGAATCTGTCGGGCTTCATCCTTGCGCCCGCTCCACCACAGCATCTCGCCGACGAGCATGAGAATGTGCGGAATCCGCTGCATGCGCACCGCAGTCTCATCGAGGATTCTGAGACCATCGTCGAAATGACCCTGCCCCGCGCGCGAGAACGCCAGAAGATACTGGGCAGTGTTCTGCGCGGGATCGATCGCCACCGCCTGCTGACACGCAACCTCCGTCAGCTCGAGTCGCCCGAGCAGATAATAGCCCATGCTTGCCGTCGTGCTGATCAAGGGCGACAGGGGCTCCAGCTCCTGCGCGCGCGGCCCCGCGGCAAGCGCGGTCACTTCGTCGCCGATAAGTCCCGACAGGGCGCACAGATAAGAGTGTGCCATAGCGAGCCGCGGGTTGACGTCGATCGCCTGCCGAAAGGCCGCAATCGCATCGTCGAACGCATACTCGAAGAAATACTTCACCAGACCGCGCGAGTAGTGAACCTCCGCAGCCGTATCGTCGCCCGAGAGGGCGCGCTCGACCATTGCCCTGGCTTTCTCGTACGCCACCGCTGTCGGGATCATGCCCACCAGGGCGAGACTGGAATACGTGTCTGCCAGCCCGCAATAGGCCAGCGCGTAGTTCGAGTCCCTGGCAACGGCCTCTTCGAAGCACGTGATCGCGTTCTGAAGATCCCGCCGATACCAGTGGAAGCGTCCTCGCAGATAGAGGTGATATGCATCGAGGTTGGTCGTGCCCGGCTTGGCCGCAGGCGCCTCGTCTGCGGTCATGAGCTTGCCCTTCACTGTAGTTGCAATTGCCGCCGAGATCTCGTCCTGGATCTCGAACACGTCCTTCATGTCGCGGTCGTATCGCTCCGACCACAGGTGAAAGCCGTTCCGCACGTCGATCAGCTGTGTCGTCACGCGCAGGCGATTGCCGGATCGCCGAATCGTTCCCTCGAGCACCGACGAGACGCCGAGCTTCTGGCCGACGCTGCGGACGTCCTCCGTCGAGCGCTTGAACGCGAAGGACGACGTGCGAGCCGGAACCCGCAAGCGCGGTACGTGGGAGAGCGCGTTGATCAACTCTTCGGTCATCCCGTCGGCGAAGTATTCGGCTTCCTGATCCCCCGACATATTGGTGAACGGCAGGACGGCTACAGCATATTCGCCCGCGCTTCGATCACGACCATAAGCGAAAAGGCGCCCATCGGAGATGGTAGCGGCATCGCCCTCAAGGGCGAGCCCGAACTCAGCCGCCGAGGGGAAGCGCTTCTCCGCGTCGCGCTCGAGCGCGCGCTCGACAGCGGCGGCGACGGAAGCGGGGACGCCCTCGCGCAGTGACGAAACGAGCACGGGGCGCTCGACGAATCGCTTGGCGATGATCTCGTTCTTTGTCCGGCCCGTGAACGGCGGGTCGCCAACGAGCATCTCGTAGATCATGCATCCCAGCGAATAGATGTCGGAGCGCGCATCCACACTCGGGTCCCCGGCCGCCTGTTCGGGACTGATGTACGCCGGCGTCCCGACCGCGATACCCAGCATTGTAAGGCGCTCATTCGATGCGACGTCGATTGCGCGCGCTATTCCGAAATCGGTGATCACCGCGTGTCCGCCGGCGAGGAGAATGTTCTCGGGCTTGACGTCGCGATGGATGACACCCTGCTCGTGCGCGAATTCCAATGCGCCGGCAATCTCTCTCCCGATTCTGATCGCGTCCAATATTGGCAGCTGGCGCTGCCGGTCCATCCGGCCACGCAGCGATTCTCCCGCCACGTAGGGCATGACGTAATACGGAACGCCATTCGCGTCCCCGGAGTCGAAGAGCGGGAGAATGTGGGGATGGCTCAGGCGGGCGACGATCTCGATTTCGAGAAGGAAGCGCTCAGTGCCGAGCATCGCGGCGAGCTCCGGCTTGAGAAGCTTGATCGCAACCCGTCGCGAGTGCCGGATATCCTCGGCGAGCCAGACGGTAGCAGTGCCTCCTCGTCCGATCTCGCGCTCGATAGTGTAACGTCCGGCGAGGGCGCCGCCTAAAGTCGGTGTTGCCTCTGTCATGGAGCCTGCAAGATGGACGGCCGCCGAGCGGGAGGGAAGCGGTCCGCAGCATCCAATACGGGCGTCAGAACGTCGCGGTTACACCCCCGATAAGGCGCCGTCCGATAACCGAGCCTCCATAGAGCTGGAAGCGACGCTGATCGAACACATTTGTCCCGGTGACGAACGCCTTGAGCTGCTCTGTCGCTCTGTAGGCAGCGTTTGCATTCACGAATTGAGAGGCGGGTACGTACCCGCTGAATACACCGGCGGCCCAGGGGTACCCGCTTACCAGGCGCACGCTGGCGTTGAGCTCGATCCGGCGCGGCGAATCATAGAAGAGAGCGAGGCTCCCCTTGTGCTCCGGTGTGTTCGGGAGCAACGCATCGTTGCCGAGGCTGGCATCCTCGACGCTGAAATCGAAGAAGGCGTAGCTCGCCTCGCCGCGAAGGACATCGGAGAACTGCATTACCGACCCGAGCTCCACGCCGCGCTCTTTCACCCTGCCGGCGTTGGCGTATGACACGACAAGCGCGCGGTGACCATCGACGGTTGCCAAAAGCGGCTGCGTTCCCGCAACGAGGGCGTTGTAGCCGCTCTTCAGGGCCGCGGCACCGCCGATGATCGCTTGTCGCTGCGCCTCGGGAATCGCTCCCGCCAGAGCGGCCGCTCGGGCCGCAATCGCGTCGAGGTACGCCGGGACATTCGTACCTGCATCCGTGTAGCTGTACTGCGGGTACGCGGGGTTGACGTTCGGCAGCAGGTCAGTGACGAAGTCTTTCTTGTCGTTGAGGAACACGTCGACGGTTACATAACCGCGACGGGTCAAAGGTCCTTTGTAGCCGAGCTCGTACCCGATGATCTTCTCGACGTCGAGTGCCCGATTACCCAGGGCGCGAACTCTGGTCTGTGCGTCGAAATTCCATGGCAGATCGTTCGTCGGAGGCAGGCCTGCTGTGCCGATCGCTCGACCGGTAGCGAGGAAATTCTCAAGCGCAACCTCGAGCGTACGAGGGCTTGCCGTCGGCGCTGCCGCCGCGGCGTCAAGGAAGAACTCGGAGTAATTCGGCGTCTGGAAGGCTTTGTTCACCGAGGCGCGGAAGGAGCTGTTCCGGCTGGGGGAGAACACCACGGCTGCCTTTGGCGAGAACTGCGGATCGAACAGGTCACCGTCGTCCCAGCGTGTCGCGGCCACCAGCTTGAGCCTGGGGGACAGGCGGAACTCGACTTGCCCGTACGATGAATAGAGAACATCGTCGCGGTTGTCGTTTGCCGGCGCAATGAGGGTCTGTGACGTGTTCATGTGGGTCGAGCGCGCGGACGCCCCGACAATCCACGTGCCGAGGTCATTCGGCAGCACGTTGTTGTACTGCGCTTCGCCGTGCACGATGGACGAGTGCTCGAGGAAGAAGACGCCGGATGGAAGCGACCACTGCGGCTCGCGTGTCTGGCGACCCGTGTACCACGTAAGAAGATTGAGTCGCTTTGTGGCCCAGGCGGCTCTGCCCCACGGCCTCTGGACGCCGGCTACCTGCACGCGTCCGAGGCCGGTCACGAAAGTCTCGTTGCGCAAATCCACAAGCCCGCCCTCGACGGTGCCAAGTGCCCCGCTCGGCGCGTAGTAATCGAAGCGCGCCGAAGCGTACCCGGTTGATACGGGCGTCCGGTCGCCGATTGCGTTGAGCGAGCCCGGCTGAACCTGTTGCCCAACCAGCGGACGCGCCTCGCGCGACTTTCGTACCACGGAATCAGTGACCGGATCGTATTCACGGACAATGTCGAGGCTGTCGATGGCCGTCCTCGATCGCGACCACGTATCGCTCGAGCTGTAGCCGAGGCCGAGCTTGTAGCCGAAACGCTCGCCGGCGAAAACTCCCGCGTGGCGAGCATCGATGCGCTTCGTAGCCAGCTCACCCATTGCGAGTGTAAGGCGCGAGCCCGAGGCTTCGCGCGCTGTCTTCGACGTGAGAGCGAGCACACCGGAGAACGCGTTCGCACCGTAGAGCGCCGAGCCGGGCCCTCGCACCATCTCAATCCGCGAGTAATCATCGAGCGACATTCCCATCGCGCTCCACTCCTGTGATCCGAGGAATGCGATCGCTACGTCGCGCCCGTCTTCGAGGACGAGCACGCGCCGCGTCAACGATGAATTGAATCCCCGCGAGTTGACGTTGAAGTCGTTGATGCCATTCTGCACGACGTCCACGCCCGGGACCGTGGCGAGTGCGAGAGGCGCTTGTCCGGTTGGCGCCATTGCTCGTATCAGGTCGGGCGGCACGACGGTAATTGCCGCCGGCGCTTCAGTTATACGCTCGGGGGCCCTCGACGCCGAGGAGACAATCATGTCGCTCAGCCGAATCACGTTTGCTTCGAGCGTCGCGTTGACGGTGAGTGTCTGCCCTCCGGCTACGACGACCGAAGTACGGTACGGCGCAAAGCCGATCGACCGAAATTCGATTGTCTGAGCGCCGGCGGGCACGCGAACGAGGTTGTAGCGGCCGTCCTGACCGGTGGATGTCGTCATCCCGGTGCCTACGACTTCCACGAGTGCGCCCGGGAGCGGGGAAATCGTGTTGCTGCGAACGACCGTGCCGCCTACGACGCCAGTCGCCTGGGCGTATGCGGTGAAGGGCACCACAAAGAGCGTCGCTGCTGTGGCGAGCATCGCGGCGGAGAGGCGTTTCATATCGGCAAATTTACGGTGGAACCGGGCAAGCCGGAATCCCGGAAGCGCTCGCTCTACGCTATTCGATCGGCTTGAGCCCTCTGCCGGCGAGCAGCCTGTTGAACGCGACGAGATCAGTCTGCATCACCCTGTCCAGGGCTGTACGCGTGTCGGCGACCCCCTTTGCGAGCAGCTGCTGAACTTCACGCTGCTGAACGGTGGGGGTGAAGTCCGATGCCGCGACGCCATTCGCAAGATGGCTCAGCCTCGCGCCCAGCATCGCCGGCCAGCGTACCTCGTCCTGCCCGCGACCGGAAAGCCGCAGATCGACGATGTTCTGCTCGACCGCGATGAGCTTCTGCTCCAGCGAATCGGCCGCTGCACGCAGATCAGCCGAGCCGGTGAGATTCTGGACCTGTTGTCGCACGGACTCGATGCTGATGAGCATCCGCGCGGTCGCATCGATATCGCGTTGCAGCTCGAGCAGAAGTGCGTTCGCGGCGCGTATGTCCTGATCGGTCGCATTGGAGTTGGGGTCCTTTCGCACCTCGAGGGGCTGCGAGTACGACTGCCCATCGGCGGTGAGCTTCACAGTGTATGAGCCAGGAGGCATGAGCACTGTCAGTCGGCCGACGCCGGGCGCGCTGCGCGTGCCGTCCCGCTCCATCGCGAATTCGGAGTTATGGAGAGGCCTGGTTCTGAGGCGGGGCGCGACGGTCGTATCGTTGCGGAGATTCCAGTGCACGCGATTGATCCCCCTGCTTCCCGTGCCGCGAAACGTGCGAATCGTTTTCCCCGCCGCGTCGAGAATCGAAATGGAAGGTGCTGTGGCGCCGGTATCAGAGCGCTGTGCCTTCAGCCAGTAGTTGATCGCGGCACCGTACGGCGGATTCGTCCCCTCCGTTGGATCGTTGACCACCGTGTAATTCCCTGCGATCTCGGTGAATCGATAGGCGGGTCGTGGCGTGAAGAGATGGACAGTCGACGAAGTCACTGCCGGCGTCAGCTTCTGCAGCGGACTGAGATCGTCGAGGATCCAGAACCCGCGGCCGTACGTGCCGATGACGAGATCGTTGAAGTGCTCCTGAATAACCATTCCGTACACTGGCGCAGGCGGAAGATTCATCTGCAGGGGTTGCCAGCGATCGCCATCGTCGAACGAGACGTACATCGCGTTTTCGGTTCCGGCGTAGAGCAGTCCCCGCCGGACCGGATCCTCGCGAATGATGTGCACGTAGCTCAGCGGACTTTTTGGAATCCCTGTAACGATGAGCTTCCAGGTCTTCCCGAAGTCTTTTGTTCGGTAGATCCACGGATCGCGGTTGTTCTCCTGGTGTCCGTCGACGATGAAGTACGCCGAGCCTGCGTCGTAGCGCGACGGCTCGATGTGGCGCACCGAGCCCCACTCGAGCAGTCCTGGCACGTTCGCCGTGACGTTCGTCCACGTCTTGCCGCCATCGCGCGTCACGTGAACGAGCCCGTCGTTGCTTCCAGCCCACATGAGTCCTGCCTGAAGCCGCGATTCGGCGAGCGCGTAGATCGTTCCTCCATACTCCACGCCGATATTGTCGGGCGTGAGTCCGCCGGATATCTGTTGCTTCGATTTGTCGTTGCGGGTGAGATCGGGGCTGATGACCTGCCAGCTGCGGCCTCCGTTCGTCGTCGTGTGGACGAACTGGCTCGCGATGTAAACCTTGTTGTGGTCGTGCGGCGAGATGAGAAACGGCGCATCCCAGATGAATCGGTACTTGAGTCCCGCGGCGGGATGCCCACCAGTGCTCAGCGGCCACACCTCGACGTTCTGGCCCTGGCGCGTCCGTTCGTCGAAGCGAACCACGATGCCGCCTCGGCTGCCTGATCCGGAAGCCGTCGACCAGATGATGTTCGGATCCACCGGGTCGGGCGTTGCCCACCCGCTCTCGCCGCCTCCCACTCCGTGCCACTCGCTTCGGGCGATCGTGTTACCGGACCGGCTGTTGCTCGGCCCGCGATACGATGGACCGTCCTGCTTGTTCCCGTAAACGAAGTAGGGGATGCGGTTGTCGGCGGTGACGTGATACATCTGCGCGATGGGCAGCTGGACGCGAAGCCACGTCCGCCCTCGCGTGGTCGAAATCGAGACGCCGGGGTCGTTCGCAACAATCATTCGGTTGGCGTTGCCGGGATCGATCCACATGTCATGGTTGTCTCCCCCCGGAGTGCTGAGGGGAGGCGCTCGCATAGGGGCTGACTCGCCCGGCGGGCGGGCCGCGGCGGGTGCAGCCACGGCGGCGGTCGCGCCACCGAAACTCGCTGCCGTGTTTGTGACGCCGCCATCAAGGGAGCGGCTGAAAGTCGCGCAGAGAAAGTACGCTTCATCCGGATTGTCAGTCGATACAGCAAGGCGCGTATAGTACGGCTGGCGGCACGCGAGATTCCGATCGTAGCTCACGACCCGCCAGGTAGCGCCGCCATCGTCCGATCGCCACAGCTCGCCGTTGTCGGTGGGCTTTCCGTGAATGGGCACACCATCACCTGTCTCGATCAACGCGTAGATGCGGTCCGGCTTCGTTGGAGCGAAGGCCAGGCCGATCTTTCCCAGCGTGTGCGTCGGCAATCCGTTGCCCTTCAATCGCGCCCAGGTGCTGCCTCCATCCTTCGAGACGAAGATCCCGCTGCCGGGCCCGCCGCTCTCGCGTCCCCACGTGCGCATCACGAGCTGCCACGTTGCGGCGAACAAGGTCTGGGAATTCGTCGGATGCATGACGACGTCGATACCGCCGGTGTTTTCGTCGACGAATAGAACCCGATTCCACGTCCGGCCTCCGTCGGTCGTGCGGTAGATCCCTCGCTCCTGCTGCGGGCCGTAGCTGTGGCCCTGCGCAGCGACGAAGACGATGTCGGGATTCTTCGGGTCGATTGCAAACCGCCCGATGCGCCCCGAAGCCTCGAGGCCCATTCGAGTCCACGTGCGTCCCGCATCGGTGGACTTGTAGACCCCGTTGCCGAGCGATATGTGGCTTCGAATGAAGGGCTCGCCCGTGCCGGCCCAGACGATGTTCCGGTCGGACGGAGCGACGGCGAGCGCGCCGATGGACGACACGTCCTTGTCGTCGAAGATCGGCGTCCAGTGAAGGCCCGCGTCCGTGGTTTTCCAGATTCCCCCGGACGCCGCGCCGGCGTAGTAGACATTCGGATCGCCCGGCACTCCGGCTGCGGCGGAGGTTCGATTGCCAACCGGGCCGATGTAGCGCCACCTGAGCCGTGCTGCAGTCGTGGGGTCGAACTGGGGCGCCTGGACTGTCGCCGCGGGCTGAGCAGTTGCTCGCGCGGCGTCGAGCGAGCCCAGACAGATTGCGAGGAAAGAGAAAGCGCGCAGGCGAGCGATCATATTGACCAGCTCCAGCTTGGGTTCACTTCGCGATGAAGGGCCCGTTATCATCCCGCGAGCGCCGTTGGTGCGCAAGGGCGTCCCTCGCGTACGACTTCGGATTTCGCAGTGCCCTTGACGGCCTGGAATGCTAAGATTGATGTGTAACCGAAGAGGAATACGACCAACGAGAAGGAGTGCGGCATGAGGAAAAAGGGACACCCCAACATTCCGGATTTTTCAACGAAGCGTGTCGTACCTCTTACGGCCGATACGAAAGTCCCCAAAGTGCAGCCGCCTCCTCCGATGCCGCAGCAGGGCGCGAAGCCGCACGCTACTTCCAAGAAATCGGGGAGGCGCGGCTCGTAACGTCATAGGAGGATCAAATAAAAAAGCCGGCGATCATCCGCCGGCTCTTCTTTTATGTCGGATCCTCGGCGATCAGCCCGTCGCGGCCCGCTTCGAGAAATCCCCGCGCCAGTACGAGCGGAGCACCGCGCCGAACCCAGCCGTCACGGCGATGAACGACGCTCCGGCCGCTAGCGACCTGATGAGCGCGCCCACCAGCGGCATCCACGAGAAAGCCGCGGCGATGATCCAGAGCCCGAGGTAGGCAATAGCGCCCGTTGCGAATGCGCGCAGCATTGCGCCGCGCGGGGTGTCGTCGCGCGACTTGCCCCCGGTGATGGCTGCTCCCGTGAGAAGCAGGACAGCGATGAACCCGAACATCGCGACGCCGACCAGCATCAGCATGTATACTGCGAGACCAAGCGGAATCAGCAGTATGCCGATGAGAGTGACCGCGAGCAGCAGCGCAACGCCGACCGCCCCGGGTAGAATCGCCAGGAAACCAAGCAGTCCACTCCCGACGGATTTGCCGACGCCGTCGCGTATGGTGTTGACGACGATCTCGACTTTGTCTCCGGCAAGACTGATCACGCCAAATCCTACAATCATCACGAGGAAGAGCCAGGCGATTGTGAGGGACAGCGACCGCAGCGGATTGTAGTGCGCCGAATAGCTGCGCCGGGAAGCGCGGCTTCGCACGTCGCTCACGGCATACTGCTTCACCTGTCCGCCGATGCTTCCGCCGGCGTTACGCACCTTTCCCATCACGGCGACTGCCTTGCCCGTTACGCGACCGCCGCGGTGGATGATAACGTCACCTCGAATCGCGGCGGCATTTCCGTTCACGGTACCATATACATCGAGATTCCCGCCGACTGCCACGATGGATCCCACGCTCGTATTCGCGGGCACCACCTGATGGCCGTGGCCGACATCCGCTCGCCCAGTCACCTGGCCGCCGACAAGCAGCAACGTCAATAGAAAGTGCATCAGGCGGCCCTGCGAGTTGCGGCGGCGCGTAGCACAGCGGTCGCTGCGAGTGCGCCGACGGCGAACGTTCCGATAGTGGCGGCGCCGAGAGCGGAGCCCGAGGCGACGTAGCCCAGCGCAGTTTCGCCGAGCACTGATCCGGCGACCTGGTTGCCAAGCAGCGCGAGGTAGCCGAGTGCCGAATCGCCGAACACGCTGGCGACAAACAGGAACAGGTCGATGCGGAACACAGCGATGAGAACGATCAGCGACATTGTCACTGCAGCGGAGCCGACGAGTGCCATTGCGGCGAGGCGAACGGGAAGAGGCCGGCGCATGTAGTGGACAACTTCTTCACGCTGTGGGACGAGCTCCGGCATCCGGATCCGCTGCTCTCGCGGCAGCGGCACTATTTGACCGGGTGCTGCCACACGCTCAAAACGAGTCACCCGTGCCATGACCCTGTCGGCAAAGCCGGGGGAGGGGTCAAAGTACGGGAGACGCTTCAGCGCCTGCTCGACTCGGGCGAACTCTTCGGGTGACAGATCTTCTCTCAAGGCAACCTCATGAAAGGCTTACGGGCTGCGTACGGGCCCGGTTTCAGGGTTTGATGGGAAATTTTCGGGTCGATCATCGCACCTCCTCGAGCGCTGCCCTGAGCTCGTGCCGGGCTCGATGGATGTACGTCTTTACGGTCCCCAGCGGGAGCTTCACGATCTCGGCGATCTCTTCATATGATCTGTCCTCGACATGCCTGAGCATGATGCACGCCCGATACTCCGGCCTCAGGCGGCCGATCGCATGCTCTATCGCCTGTCCCAGCTCCCGCGATTCCAGCTCCGCGAGCGGTGATTCATCGCCGGAAGCGATCGCAATCGAGGTCGCTTTTGCGCTCTCTGCCGTGACAGCATCGGGGGCTCCCTCGATGCTGATCGTGTCAACGCGCCGCCGGCGCAGGTGATCGATCGTGAGATTGTTCGCGATCTTGAACAGCCAGCTCGAGAACTTGAAGTCGGGGCTGTAGCGGTCGATGTTGTTCAGGACCTTGATGAAGGTCTCCTGCGAGAGGTCCTCGGCTGTTTCGCGGTCGCGTACCATGCGAAAGATCAGCGAAAAAACCGGCCTCTCGTATCGGGCTAGCAGCTCCCGATAGGCCGGCTCCTTTCCTTTCTGGGCGAGCGCGACGACTTCGGCGTCGGAGAGCTTCGCGAGCTGTTCCCGCGCTGAGACGGAAGGGAGAAGCATTGCGGTCTCAAAGTTAGCTTGCCCCTGTGCCGGGCGCCCGTCAACTTTCCTCGAATGGCTATAGCGACTGACGACGCCACCGCCATCAGGGCGGCGGCTGGCGGCGCGGAGAAGCGTGCCTACGTGAGGCAGATCTTCTCCGAGATCGCGCCCCGGTACGATTTCCTCAATCACGTCCTGAGCCTCAACATCGATCGCATCTGGCGTCGCAAGGCGATTGCCGAGCTCGCTCTCGAGCGCGATCGGGAAGGGACGTACCTCGACCTCTGCGCGGGAACGATGGACATCAGCGTGATGATCGGCCGTGCAAAAGACTTCCGCGGAAGCGTGCTGAGCGCGGACTTCGCCGAGCCGATGCTGAGGGAGGGGCGTGCGAAGATTGGACGATCGAAGATTTCTCCGGTCGCCGCGGACGCGCTGGACCTGCCACTCCCCGCTGAGTCGATGTCTGGTGCGATTGTCGCGTTCGGAATAAGAAATGTCGCCGGCCTCGATTCTGCGCTCATCGAAGTTCGTCGCGTGCTTGTCCCGGGAGGGCGCTTCGTTATCCTGGAATTCTCCCGACCCGATTCCGCTGTTCTCAACGCGCTCTACCAGCAGTACTTCAAGCGAGTTCTTCCTGCCGTCGGCTCCTTGATCAGCGGTCACCCTACTGCCTACAGGTATCTGCCCGATTCGGTTTCAAATTTCCCGACGCGTGAAGAGCTCGCCCGCCGCATGAGATCCGCAGGATTCTCGAAAGTTTCCTGGCGGCCACTGACCTTCGGCGTGGCCGCGATTCACATTGGCGAACGACCAGCAACGGCGGGGGCTGCTTGAGCTTCGATACGCTGTCCGAGTTCATCGAAGGCATCGAAGGCGCCGGCGAGCTCGCGCGCGTGAGCTTTCCCGTCGCTGCGAAGCTCGAGCTGTGCGAGATCGCAGACCGCATGATGAAGCGGCCCGGTGGTGGCCGTGCGCTTCTGTTCGAGAACGTGACACTCGATGACGGAACGCGATCCCCTTACCCGGTCGCGATCAACCTCTTCGGCTCGATGCGGCGTATGTGCCTCGCCCTCGGCGTCGACCATCTGGACGACATTGGCGCGCGAATCACCGAGCTGGTGGCGCTCAAAGTCCCCGACGGTCTCATGGGAAAGCTGTCACTCCTGCCGCGCCTGCTTGAAATCGCGCAGTTCCCTCCGCGCGTGAAGGGCGGAAAGCCGGCCTGTCAGCAGATCGTCTGGGAGGGCGAGCAGATCGACCTCCGGAAACTGCCGATCATCACCTGCTGGCCGGAGGATGGCGGTCCGTACATCACGCTGCCGATGGTTATCTCGCGCGATCCAAAGCGCGGAATACGGAATGTCGGGATGTATCGCGTGCAGGTCCTCGGGCCGAATACCTTGGCGATGCACTGGCAGCGTCACAAGGTGGGCGCCGCACATTGGCGCGAGATGGCCGCCGCGGGACAGACTATGGCCGTCTGCATTGCGATCGGAGGTGATCCTGCGTCGATCTACTCCGCGTCGGCGCCGCTGCCGCCAACGATCGACGAGTTCATTTTCGCCGGCTTTCTGCGGAAGGATCACGTGACGCTGGCGAAGGCGCTGACGTGCGATCTGGAGGTGCCGGCGGATGCCGAATTCGTCATCGAGGGATACATCGACCCATCGGAGGAGCTCGTCGTCGAAGGACCATTCGGCGATCACACGGGATTTTACTCGGAGGCCGATCTTTACCCGCTGGTTCACGTGACGGCGATCACCATGCGAAGGTCGCCCGTGTATGCGACGACGATCGTCGGGCGTCCCCCCATGGAGGATTACTATCTGGGGCACGCGACGGAGCGGATTTTTCTTCCGCTTCTCAAGCTGACGATCCCCGAGATCGTGGACTATCACATGCCCGCCGAGGGGATTTTTCACAATCTCGTCTTCATATCGATCGACAAGCAGTTCCCGGGTCAGGCCTACAAGGTGATGAACGCGATGTGGGGACAGGGATTGATGTCGCTCGCGAAGGTTCTCGTGATACTCGACAAGGAAGTGAACGTGCAGGACGAAAAGGAGGCGTGGTGGATTGCGCTCAATAACATCGACCCCGAGCGGGACGTTCGCTTCTCGATGGGGCCGATGGACGTGCTCGATCACTCTGCGCGCGCGTTCACGTACGGTTCGAAGATGGGAATCGACGCGACGCGGAAGTGGCCGGAGGAAGGGTTCACCCGGAACTGGCCGAAGCTCATCGAGATGGACGAGGTCACGAGGAAGCGGGTCGACGCCATCTGGGGCAGGCTGGGGCTCGGACGATGACTGCCGCACCGGTGAAGGACGGGCAGACGTTCCGCGGCGCGTCGTCGCTGGTGCGATACGTCAATCTCGTGAAGCTCCCTCATACGGTATTTGCGCTGCCATTTGCGCTGGTGGGCGTGACGCTGGCCAGTTACGTGTCGCCGGTCACTGTCTCGAAAGTGATCTGGGTGGTGATAGCGTTCACGGCTGCGCGATTTGCGGCGATGGCATTTAATCGGATCGTCGATCGCGACGTTGACGCATTGAATCCGCGAACGAAGTCGAGGGAGATTCCGTCGGGCGCGCTGTCAGTGCTGGCCGCGTCGGTGGCGGTTTCTGTTGCCTGCATCATATTTGTGATCTCCGCGTGGCAGCTGAACCCCTTGTGTCTCGCGCTGTCTCCGCTGGCGCTGGGGTGGGTGCTGTTCTACAGCTTCACCAAGCGATTCACCCGCCTCTGTCATATCGTCCTCGGCGTCGGTCTCTCGATCGCGCCGGTCGGCGGATATCTCGCGGTGACCGGGCAGTGGAGCGATCCCTGGTGGATGCTGGTGCTGCTCGCGGCTGCGGTCGCGACGTGGGTGGGCGGGTTCGACATTCTCTACGCGCTTCAGGACATCGCCTTCGATTGCGCGCAGGGACTTCACTCGTTGCCGGCCTCGCTCGGCGAGCGCAACGCGCTGAACGTCGCGCGATTCCTGCACGTCTGCACAGTGCTCGCGCTGGCGGGAGTTGGCATCGCTGTTGGCGCGCACTGGATATATGCCGCGGGTGTGATCGTCGCGACGACTCTCCTTCTATATGAACACTCGCTCGTGAAACCAGGTGATCTTCGGCGGCTCGACGCCGCGTTCTTCACGATGAATGGGGTAATAAGCATCGTGTTCTTTGCGTTTGTGCTTACGGAGCGACTGCGGGCGTGAGCCCACGGGCGAAGGGTCGGGACACGAAGCGTGCGGCTGCCGAGAGTGTGCCGCCGATCGTCTTCGGCATTACAGGCGCGTCGGGCGCTCCGTATGCCATACGCCTTCTGCAGCAGATCGTCGCCGCATCGCGTCCCGTGTCCCTCATCGTATCGTCGCACGGGTTCCGCCTGATGGAGACGGAGACCGACATCAAGTCGATGGAAGATCTCCGAAGTGCTGTCGGCCCCGACGCATGGGACGACTTTGTCACGCCTTATACAAACGCAGATCGCGGGGCGCCTCCGGCGTCAGGCTCAGCTGTCAGCGCCGGGATGGTGGTCTGTCCCTGCTCGATGGGAACGCTATCGGCCATAAGTACCGGTGCTTCACGGTCGCTGATCGAGCGAGCAGCCGATGTCGCGCTGAAGGAGCGCAGAAAGCTGATCCTGGTTCCGAGGGAAACGCCGCTGAGTGCGATTCATCTTCAGAACATGCTCCGGCTTGCGCGCGCGGGCGCGGTGGTGCTGCCCGCTGCGCCCGGCTTTTATCATCGACCGGAACAGATCAGCGATCTGGTGGATTTCGTAGTCGCCCGAGTGATGGATCAGCTGGGCGTCGCCCACACTCTGGGGAAACGCTGGGATGGAACGAAGGCGAAGTAGAGAAACGCAAATTGCGATTGGGTCGGCGACGCATCGTTGATAAGCGCGCGCCCGCCGAATAGATTCCTTCAACTCAGACCCCGCGGGGCACTTATCCGCTCACTTTTTTCCACGCGACTGGCATGAGCGCCATGTCGTTCGGGGGTCGTATGGATTCTGCGCCCCTGACTGGGTAAGCGATGTCACCCGATTTTCCGGCGGCGCTGCAACTCGCTCGACGTCTGATCGACCGTGACAGCGCGGAAGGAGCGGCGAGCCCGGGCTCGGCGCAGCTCGCTGCCGCTGCATTCGACCGTCTGTATCTGGACCTTGCCATCTGGGTCGGCTTTGACGGGTGTCACGCGCTTTTCGTGCGCGCACTCGCCGAGGCGCGGGGCGAGGACCCGCTCCTGCAAACCATCGCGGTCCGCGCCCGTTCATCTCCATACCTCGGCGGAGTGGCGGAGACCATCGAGCAACACGGCGACCGGGAGACCGCCGAAGCGCTCGAGTCGATGCTCGTGATCCTGATCGACCTGATGGGCCGGCTGATCGGAGACGAAATGGCAAGGAATCTCATCGAGCGCGGCTTTGAAGTGTCTGCGGGCGACGGCGAAAAGGCCGCAACCAGGAGAGGGGAAGCGTGAGCACAAACGAGAGAGCAGTGATTCGGAGCCTTGCCACCGGCGTGCCGGGGCTCGACAAGGTGCTTGGCGGAGGGTTGCCGGAATACTCCTTCAATCTCCTGGTGGGCGGGCCGGGCGCAGGTAAGACAACGCTGGCGCACCAGATCATGTTCGCCAATGCGACAGTCGAGCGACCCGCACTGTACTTCACCGTGCTTGGCGAGCCGACGCTCAAGATGCTGCGATACCAGCGGCAGTTCAACTTCTTCGATCCCGATCTGGCGGGATCCGCGATTCAGTTCATCAATCTCACTGCAGAGGTGCTGGAGCGGGACCTGGACGAAGTCCTGAAGCGCATCGTCGGCGAGGTGGAGCGGGCGAAGCCGGGATTGGTTGCTGTTGATTCGTTCCGCTCTATCGGCGGGCCGGGTAGTGGCTCCGATCGGGAGCCGACGTCGGCTCTCGACCAATTCGTTCAACGTCTGGCACTTCACCTCACCAGCTGGGAAGTGACTTCCTTCCTCCTCGGCGAGTACACTGAGAAGGAGCAGCGGAACCCCGTCTTCACTGTGGCCGACGGTATACTGTGGCTCTCGCAGGCGACGGACCGAAATTCGGTCGTGCGAAAACTTCAAGTCATTAAGACGCGCGGCCGCGCGCCGATGCCCGGGCTCCACACTTTCCGCATTACGGATGCCGGCCTCCAGATATTTCCGCGCATCCCGGAGCAGACACGGGCGCGGCAGACGCAGAAGAAGAAGCGTCTTTCCACGGGAGTGCCGGGCCTGGACGAGATGATTGGCGGCGGTGTCATTGCCGGCGATGCGGTGATGCTGACCGGCCCCGCCGGCAGCGGCAAGTCCACAATCGTGACGCAGTTCATCGCGGAAGGCTTAAAAGGCGGTGAGACCGGGGTCATCGCCGTGTTCGAGGAGTACCCGGAAAATTACCTGGCGCGGGCCGACGTCCGGAGCCCCGAATTCGGGAAGATGATCCGAGCCGGGAAGCTGGAGTTGATCTATCTCCGCCCGCTGGACCTCTCCGTCGACGAGGCCCTGGCGGCGATCCTTGAAGCCGCGCAGCGACTCAAGGCGACGCGGGTCGTCATCGACTCGCTGTCAGGGTTCGAAGTTGCTCTCGCGCCGACCTTCCGAGAAGATTTCCGTGAGTCACTCTACCGCTTGGTCGGGACGCTGACCGCAACGGGTGTCACCGTATTTATGACTGCTGAGGTCGTGGAAGGATTTTCCGACGTTCGATTCACGACGGAGAGAGTTTCCTTCATCACCGACGAGATCATCATCCAGCGCTACGTCGAGATCGAGGGCGAGCTGCGCCGGGTGATGGCGGTGATCAAGATGCGTGGAAGCGATCATAGCCACGAAATCCGTACCTACGACGTCACCGCCAACGGAGTGGTCGTTGGTGGCGCGCTTACGGAGTATGACGGAATCATCACCGGTGTACCGACGCTGCGAGCGAAGCCAGCCGTGGCGCGACGATCTCGATAAGTCGAATGGATTCCGGAACGCGGCCGGTTGTCGGGGACGGGCGCGATGGGGCGCTTTCCGTCCAGGAAGCGTTGCGCGGGTACATGCATGAAGCCCCGATGCCGTTTGCTATTACCCGCGGTGCTGCGCACAAACTCGTCTACGCGAATGCCTCGTTTTGCCGCCTGGCGGGTATCGCCGACGGCGATGCGTTCGGAGATAACATCGCCAACGCATTCACAGGAAGGGAAACAGGCGCCCTGAGCGCGTTGCTCGATCATGCATTTCGCGATAGGGTCGCGCTACGGGATGAGCGTGTCGACATGTCCCGCACGGGTGGGCCAGGCTGGAGATGCACTGTCTGGCCCGTGATCGATGACCAGGGCCGGCCCGAAGCGCTTGGCATCGAGCTGCGCGAGGCAGATCAGCTGGACGCCGCTCTCGACCTTCAGCGACAGGTTGCCGAGCAGATGCTCCTTGGCGCATTGCGCGAGCACGGCCTCGCGGAGGATGCGGAGGGGGCGCGCCGCCGGGCCGCCTTTCTCGCAGAGGCCGGCCGCCTGCTCGTCCAGTCGATGGACCAGGCCAGCACCCTCGCCGCCCTCACGAAGCTGGCGCTTCCGACTCTCGGTGCCTGGTGCATCGTGGACATTGTAGCTGGCGGTGAGGCGGCCCAACGCCTGCTCATCGTCCACCCTGACCCGCAAAAACAGAAGCTCGCAGACCAGCTTTCAGCCCGCTGGACACCCGAGCCGGACGATCCCTTCGGTGTACCTGCCATGCTTCGGGACAGACGGACGCTCGTCATCACCGGGGATATTGATGCGGCGCTGGTCGCCGCGGCCCACGGGGAAGCGAACCTGCGCGTTCTGCGTCAGCTGGGGGTCGAATCATTACTCACTCTACCACTCGTAGCCCGGGGACGATTGCTGGGTGCGGTCACTTTTGTCGGCGCTGAACGCGGTCGCGCGCACAGTCCGGCGGACGTGCAGCTGGCGGAAGACCTCGCGGTCCGGGGCGCATTGGCACTCGACAACGCCCAGGTGCATGACCAGGCGTTGATGCTCAAGCTGAGCGCCGAGACCGCGAACAGCGCGAAGACAGCGTTTCTGGGCGCAATGAGCCACGAGTTACGCACGCCCCTGAATGCAATAGGTGGGTACCTCGAGCTCCTCGACATGGGCTTGCGCGGGCCGGTGACCGAAGAACAGCACGCCGATCTCGCGCGCATGAAAACAAACCAGCAATACCTTCTCGTCCTCATTACCGAGATCCTCAACTTTGTGCAAGTCAGCAGCGGCCGCATGTCTTATGCTGTCAGCGACGTCAACGCGCACGACGCCCTGGCGCGAGCCGTCGACCTGATCGAGCCACTCATCGCGCAGAGAGGGATCAGCTGGGAGGGGATCACAGGCGACGCGAGCATTGTCACCCGTGCCGATCCGGAGAAGGTGACTCAGATTCTGGTGAACCTCTTCTCCAACGCGATCAAGTTCACGCCGGCAGGCGGGCGCATTGCCGCCGACTGTGACGTCAAAGGTGACACGGTGCTCCTGTGCATCAGCGACACAGGCGGCGGCATTCCGGCGGATAAACTCGATGCCATCTTCGAGCCATTCGTCCAGTTGAAGGAAGGACTCGCCGACCGTGGGACCGGCGTCGGACTTGGATTGGCAATAAGCCGCGATCTTGCACGCGCGATGAACGGTGATCTGTCCGCCGAGAGCAGCGAAGGGAGTGGTGCGAGGTTCACGCTCACCCTTCCGCGCGCGAGCGAACCGAACAACGGGTGAGGCGACTAACCCGTGAAAGTGTCACGCCGGCGGGGTCGTCTGCTCGATGAGCGCCTGAAATCGCGGATGATCGCGCACGTTCGCGAGGTCGGCATCACTCAGGAACCAGTCACGATGATGAAATCCGAGCTCCACGGCGCGCTCGAGATGATCGATCGCGAGATCG
Source organism: Gemmatimonadaceae bacterium (assembly GCA_035633115.1). Classification (NCBI taxonomy): domain Bacteria; kingdom Pseudomonadati; phylum Gemmatimonadota; class Gemmatimonadia; order Gemmatimonadales; family Gemmatimonadaceae; species Gemmatimonadaceae bacterium. The sequence goes on from DASQFN010000045.1 coordinate 126,959, forward strand.
ACCCGCCCGCCGACGGCGTGGAAACAGCCAAGGTTGTACAGCATCACGGGGTGGCTCGGGTCCAGCTGTAACGCGCGCTCCGCCCATTCCTGCGCCTTTTGAGTCTCTCCCAAATGCTCCAGGTTGACTGCGCCTAGGTATAGCGCCCGCGAATCGCCTGGATTCAGCGACAGAGCGTACTCCGCCGCCTCGATCATCCGCCGAGCCGCGCCTTCCGAGTTTTCGCGCTGACCGACGGCGAGATAAGCCGTTGACGCAAAGCCCAGGGCCTGGTAGTCATCAGGTCTGAGGACGACGGCCCGCTCATACATTTCGACCGCCAGCTCCGGCTTGCCCTCTGTCTGAAGACTTCGGCCATAATAGTACGGCGCCTCGTAGAGCGTCGGATCCAGCCGGATTGCTTCCTCGAATTCCACTTTCGCGTCCTCGAAGCGCCGCTGGTGTGAGAGCGTCAGCCCCCGTGATGCATGCGCTTCCGCGGAATGCGGATCAAGCTCCAGGGCACGCCTGCTTGCCGCGTCAGCCTGTGCAAGCGCTTCGTCGCCCCCGCCGTGATATCCAGCGCGGAAGGCCGAGCAGTCGGCAAGTCCGGCATATGCCAGGGCATAGCTCGGATCCAGAGCGATTGCGCGACGGTACATGTCCTCCGCCGCATCCAGAGTTTCGGGCCTCCGCTGGTGAAACAGCTGCCTGCCTCTCAAATAGTATTCGTACGCCCGAACGCTCTGCGTCGGAATCTTCCGGATCGCCGCTTCTTCCTTCTCGGTCAGCACCAGCTTGAGTGCATTCACGATGTTGGTGGCGATCTCATCCTGAATCGCAAATACATCCGCGAGCTCGCGGTCGTACCTCTCCGCCCACAGGTGGTAGCGCGTCGCAACGTCGATCAGCTGCGCGGTAATTCGGAGCCTGTTCCCGGCCTTGCGGACGCTCCCTTCGAGGACGGTGCGCACATTCAACTTTCGGCCGATCTCAGCGGCGTCCTCAGTGCGCTTCTTGAACGCGAACGCGGAGCTGCGCGAAACGACATCGAGCGCCCTGACCTTGGTGAGAGCATTGATAATCTCCTCGGCGATTCCGTCCGCGAAGAATTCATTCTCCGGGTCGGCGCTCATGTTCGCGAACGGCAGAACGGCTATGGACGGCCGGCCGCCTTCGCTGGCTGAATTGACTTCGGCCGCTCCGGCCGCTTCCGTCAATGCTCGCGCGAAATCACCGGCTGAGTTGAATCGTCCCATCGTTTCGAGCGACAACGCCTTCATCAGGGCGGCGGAAATACCGGCAGGAACTTCGGGTGCGCGCGATGAAAGATCAGGCGGTTTCTCCGTGAACCGCTTCGCGATCACACCCTGCGAAGAGGTACCCGTGAAGGGAGGAGTGCCGGCCAGCATCTCGTAGACGGTGCACGCCAGGCTGTATTGATCGCTGTTGCCGTCGAGCTGAGTCTCACCGCTCGCCTGCTCCGGGCTCAGATACGCCGGCGTTCCGACTGCGATTCCGGTTCTGGTCAGCGATTCTCCCCCCGCAACGGTAATCGCCTTGGCGATGCCGAAGTCGAGGATGAGCGGCTCACCGTCGCAAAGGATGATGTTCTCGGGCTTGATGTCGCGATGCACAACGCCGTGGCGATGGGCGAAATCGAGAGCTGCCGCAATACGGCTGGCGATTCTCACCGTTTCCGCAATGGGGACCTTCTTCTCTCGATTCAATCGATCGCGCAGAGTCTCGCCCTCGATGAGCGGCATGACGTAGTAGACGACTCCATTGTGCTCGCCCGAATCGTGAACGGGAACGATGTTAGGATGGCTCAAGCCGGCGGCTGTCGCGATCTCGTGCAGGAATCGCGCGGTGCCAAGCGACGCAGCGACTTCCCGGTCGAGCACTTTGACGGCAACGCGGCGGTTGTGTCGGCGGTCGTAGGCACGATACACAGTCGCCATTCCGCCGCGGCCGACCTCGCCTTCGACGTCGTAGGCAGTTCCTATGTTTGGACTCGAGCTGGTGGTCGCGGCCATTCAGCAGAAAATCATCAAGCGATGCATCGTGGCTCAAAATGTCGCCCGGACGCCCGAAAAGGTAAGTGTCGGACGATGCGAAGCGGCCCCTTGCGTTGCCATTCCAGACGAAGCCTGGAAATGTACTGCAAAACGACTACATTGTAATACATGAAGAATTCACACCTGACGCTCCGGATTCCTGCCGCTCTGGCTCGCACGCTCGATCGCCTCGCCCACATCCGGGGCGTGCCCAAGTCTCAGGTTGTACGGGAGGCGGTCGCTAGTTATCTGGTTCCGACCGGCGAAGGGGCGAGTCCCGCAGTGGTCACTGGCGCAGAGCTCGCGAAGCGGTGGGCGTCGATTCCGCGACTCGATCCGGCCGAGGCCAGCGAACTGGCCAGCGACATCGCAGATGCACGCGCCGCCGTCCCGCCTCTCGTCGGTGCCTGGACGTGATCATCGATACTTCCCTGCTGATCGCGGCCGAGCGCGGAGCCGTGCGCCTCCCCGAGTGGCTGAGATCGCTGGGAGAGGAGCCGGCAGCGATAGCCTCTATCACCGCGTCCGAGCTGCTCCACGGATGCCACCGCGCCACCAACGCTGGAGTGCGCTCACGACGGTTCGCGTTCGTGGAGGCTCTGCTCGAAGCGATTCCTGTTGCGCCGTTCCGGCTTCAGGAGGCTCGCCGCCACGCCGAGTTGTGGGCGGAGCTAATCCGTCGGGGTCGAACGATCGGTCCGCACGACCTCCTGATTGCGGCCACCGCTCTTGCGCGCGGCGATGCACTCGCCACGCTGAATCAGCAGGAATTCAGGCACGTTCCGGGGCTGCGCCTGATGAAGCTCGGAGACTTGGCGAGCTAGCGCCATGCGCAGGGAATGGTGTGAGGTTCACGCTCGCCCTTCCGCGGGCGAGCGAACAGGGCTAGAGAGTCTTCAGGTACTTCGCCAAGTCGCTCTTCTGCCCATCCGTGAGCTTGAGGGCCCTCACCTTCACGTAGTGCTCGACCACATCTTCCAGTGTTTCCGCGCTTCCGTCGTGGAAATACGGCGGGTGTTGCCATAAGCCGCGCAGCGGAGTCGTGCGGTATTTCTTCTGCGTTGTGCGGGCGGCATACGTCGAATCCATGCCAGTCTCTGATGGAGAGTGCAGGACGCCGGCGTTGTTGTCGGTCAGGCTGCCGCCAACGTGACAGCTAGCGCAGTTCGCATCGAAGACGAGCTTGCCGCGACTTGCGGCGCCGCGTTCGAAGAACGGCTGTGGACCACGAGGAGTCTGTAGGGCGTGCTGGTACGCTCGCAGGGCTGGGAGCTTCGACGTGACCATGTCCGGCTCCTGGACGATGTTCACGCCGAGTCTTGGATCGGAAAAGTTGCCGTGCCCGTGCATCTGCGTTACCGCGACGTAGTTGTTCCAGTAGGAGATCGGGCCCTCGGCAGTATATGTCTCATTCTTCACCGCGGCGAGGCCGTATGCAGGCGGGAGTACGAGTGGCGTGCTCTTGCCGTCGAAGTTGAACCTTGGGTCATATGTACCTGCCGGCCACTCGCGAAGTACGGCTTTCTGCTCAGGAGTGAAGTTTCGAAGCTTCGCCAGGATCTTGCCGACGTCGAGGGTCCGGTTTGGCCAGCCATCCACACGGTGGCCGATGCCCGGAAGCAGGGCGTTGTCGACGGTCGAATGGCAGAGGGCGCACGTAATGCCGATTCGCGCGATGTGACCTTCGTTGTCGAATGTCGCCTTGAGGCCAACGACTGCATTCTGTCTGAGCAGCTCTCGTGTGCCCGAAGTGCTGAGCGGATTGTGAAGGATGAACTGGAGCAGATTGAGCTTATCCATGTCGACTTTCAGTCCGAGGCTCAGCGCCTCGAGCGGCTGAATTTCCTTGTCGACAACCAGGTGCAAACCGGCAGTGTCCGTCCAGAACTGCTCGTCGCCGAAAGTATCGTAGCGGAAAACTGCCTGGCCCTGACGTTCGGCTTCGTTCGAGATTATTGGCTCAGGATGTTCCCGGCACGCGCTGGTAGCGTAAGCAGCGACGGTTGCGAGAATTGCGACTGAATGCCTGGAGATCATGGCCGGCCCCTTTTCGTGCGGCGCCTCGGGGTTCCGCCTCGCTCGATAGGGCGAAGCTCTGGAGATAGTGCAGTCCAAACTGCAATATCCGGGCGCAAACGTTCAATAGGGGGCCAAGAGGGGGAAGGTCAGGATACTTTCCTCGTCTTCGTCATCTCTTTCGGAAATCGGCGGAACCAGGATGAGAGAAGCAGCAGCTCGTCGATCTCGTGGGTTGGTACAGCCAACGCGGGTTTCTCGCTGCTGGTTCCAAAGATGTCGCTCGCCAGACGCTTGAGCTTCGTTCTCTGCCAGGATGAACGCGGCTTCGGAAGCTCTGCCCTCACCACTCCGCGTTTGACAAGGTAAACTCGATCCTCGCCTTCATGACCCTTCACCGTGTAGACGAAGGAGAGCTGCTCCACCGCGAACCGTAAGCGACCGAACTGCTCTCGCAGCACTTCCAGCCGTTGCAGCTTATCGCGGAGTGACGCGGCCCTCTCGAACTGCAGCTGCTCGCTCGCGTCATCCATCTGCCTCCGGAGCGATTCCATTGGACCATCGCTCGCGCCGTCGAGAAAAGCGCGGGCGAGTGCGACGCGCTCGTCGTACTGGCCCGCCGAGCAGCCGGCGACGCAGGGTCCGAGGCATTTGCCGATCTCGTACCTGATGCAGCCCGGTGTGCGCGCCCCGAGCTGAAACAGCTCCTGCTGATCGCTGAAATGCATCTTCATGTCCGACCGGCAGTCACGGAGCATGAGAACGTCGCTCAGCTCACGCAGAGCTTCTTCCATCCTCCGTGCTCCAACGAATGGGCCGTAATACACCGACGCGTCTTCGCCTGAAGGGCCTCGAACGACCATCAGCTTTGGCGCCGTACCTCGCGTGATCTTGATGAACGCGTAATGCGTCTTATCACGCTTCATCGCGTAGTTGAGCCGCGGACGGAATCGCTTGATCAGCTTCAGCTCCTGGAGCAGCGCCGCAAACTCGCTCGGCGTGTACTCCCAGTCTATCGCAACCGCCTCGCGCAGAATGCGGGCGCCCTTCTCTTCGGGATAGTCGCAGCGGAAGTAGCTGAGCAGCCGGGTTCGGACGCGCTTGGACTTCCCGACATACACCACTTCGCCGGTGGACGAGAGCATTCGATAGATGCCCGGCCGGTCTGCCGCTCCCGCGCGGACGATCGCCCGCATGTCGGCGAGCTGAGCGTCGCTTGTCGGCCCCTGCTCAGTAGCACTCCGGAGCCTTGTCACGACTGGCAACGAGCGCAGAACGTCGTGCTTCGGCCGTCGACGGCGTGAGTCCCAATGAGTTTCGCGCCACACCGGTGACAGGGCTTTCCCTCGCGACCGTAGGCCTGGAGCCGCTCCGCGAATCCCCCGCGCTCACCTTTCGCGTCGCGGTAGTCGCGGAAGCTAGTGCCACGCGCAGCGATGGCTTCTTTGAGAACCGAAACAATGCCGTCGTGGAGAGCGCTGGCTTCGCGCACGGTGAGAGATCGCGCCGCGCGTGACGGGTCAACGCGCGCTCGCCACAGCGCCTCGTTGGCGTAGATGTTTCCTATCCCCGCGATTTTGCGCTGATCCATCAAAACCTTTTTTATCGCCTGCACGGAGCCCCGAAGAACGCCCGATAATTGTGCCGGACCGAACGATCGGTCAAGAGGCTCTATTCCGAGGGCCTCCGTGTATCCGGTAAATCTTGCCTCGTCCATCAGCGAGACAGTGCCGAGGCGGCGAACGTCGCAGTAGTGAAGGGCTCGGCCGCGAGGAAGAGCAAATCGCAGGGTGGAATAGGCGAGCAACTCCTTCTCGATCGATCCGTCTTCGACGATGAGCGCTCCGGTGAAGCGGGGCTGCACCAGGAGCCGGTCGCCCGTCGAAAGATCGATCACGACGAGTTTTGCGCGCCGCCAACTCTTTTCGATTCGGGCGCCTTTGACGCGTCTTGCCAGCTGTCGAGGTGTCACCTCCCGGAGAACGTCCGGACGGGTGACCTTGACGCTTTCGATTATCGATCCCGATATCTCCCGATTCAGGTCGCGAGCGATCGTCTCGGTCTCAGGCAGCTCCGGCATTTCGCTCCAGCTCGCGCCATGCGATGTCGCGGCGCATCTGCTTTCCCTCGAGCGTCACGCGCTCCGCATACTCACGTGAGCAAGCGGCCGCCTCGGTGAGCGATGACGCCACTCCCGTGATGGCCAGCACTCGTCCTCCCGCTGCCAGAGTCTGGCCTGATTCACCGTCACGCTTCGTTCCTGCGTGAAAAACGTGTATGCCTTGCGGAGGTGCGGGAAGGCGAATCTCATCGCCGAGGCAGGGAGAATCGGGGTACCCTGCAGCGGCAATCACCGTGGTCACAGCATGCGAGGGATGCCATTCAATTGCATCCGCATCACCGAGCGAGTCGCCGCTCGCTATGCGGTGCAGTATTCCGAGAAGCGAGCTCTTCATAAGCGGAAGAATGGTCTCTGTCTCCGGATCACCAAAACGACAGTTGAACTCCACGACGCGCGGACCGTCGTGCGTCAACATGAGGCCGGCGTAAAGCAGCCCCCTGAAGGGACTGCCGGCATCGCGCAGCGCGGCCAGCGTTGGCAGGAGAATGCGATCCGTAACTTCTCCAATGAGATTCGGTGTCGCGGCAGAGACGGGTGCGTACGCTCCCATCCCTCCGGTGTTCGGACCGAGATCTCCGTCGAGGAGGCGCTTGTGGTCTTGTGCCGGGAGCATTGTCACGACGTTTGCGCCGTCTGTCAGAGCGAACATCGAGAGCTCCTCTCCGGACATGAACTCTTCCACGAGGACCTCGGCTCCCGCGTCGCCGAAGATGCGGTCGCCGAGGATCATCTCGATTGCGCGCTCTGCCTCTTCGATGCTCTTGGCGACAACGACGCCTTTGCCCGCGGCCAGTCCGGACGCCTTGATCACGATCGGAGCGCCATAACGCCGGACGGCCTCCTTCGCTCTGTCGATGCCGGAATGGAGCGTGGCCCGCCCAGTCGGAATGCCCGCGCCTGTCATGAGCGCTTTCGAGAATGCTTTCGACGTTTCGATTCGCGCAGCTGCTCGAGTCGGGCCGAAGATCTCCCGGCCGTTCTGCGTGAAGAGGTCGACGATCCCCGCCTCAAGGGGGGCTTCCGGTCCGACGACTGTCAGATCGATGTCGGCACGCTCTGCAAACGCCGCGAGGCCGTTGGTATCCGTTGCCTTCAGCGGAATGCAATCGCAAATCTCCGCGATGCCGGCGTTACCGGGGGCGCAGATCAGCTCGAGCGAGGAGTCGTCCGCGAGGAGCTTCCATGCGAGGGCGTGCTCGCGCCCGCCGCCGCCCACAAGGAGAACTTTCAACCGATTCCCGCCGCCCCTTATCCGCTCATTCGTCTAATCCGTTTATGCGAAGGCGCGCTCGACATCGGCGAGCAGATCCTCGACGTCCTCCACCCCGCAGGAGAGACGCACCAGCCCTTCTGTAATCCCGAGGTGTGCCCTTCGATCCGGCTCAACTGAAGCGTGAGTCATCGACGCGGGATGACTTATCAGGCTCTCGACACCGCCGAGCGATTCGGCCAGCGAGAATACGCGAACCTTCGAGAGCACCTCTGCCGCGCGGTCCTTCGTTCCCATCTCGACCGAGATCATCCCGCCGAAGCCCTTCATCTGTCGCTTAGCCAGGTCATGCTGAGGATGTGACTCGAGCCCCGGATAGATGACGCGCTCATTGCCGAGCTTCTCCGCGAGATAAGCGGCGATGCGCCGGCCATTGGCGTCGTGCTGCACCATCCGGAGGTGCAGGGTTTTCGTTCCACGGAGGGCGAGCCATGAGTCGAAGGGGCCGGGCACCGCCCCCGATGCGTTCTGGATGAACTGAATTCGCTCTGCGAGATCGTCGTCGCGCATGATGGCGATGCCCCCGACCATGTCGCTGTGCCCATTCAGATACTTCGTTGTTGAATGGTATACGATGTCCGCCCCGTACTCGAACGGCCTCTGGAAGAAGGGCGTAGCGAAGGTGTTGTCTACGATGAAGAGCGCGTCCGCGCGCTTCGCGATCTCGCCGGCAGCGGTGAGATCGGTAATGCGCATCAGCGGATTCGTCGGGGTCTCGACGAGAATCGCGCGCGTGTTCGGAGCGCAGGCGTCTGCGATATTCTGCGGGTCACGGGTGTCGACAAACGAGAAACAAAGGCCATAGCCGCGCAGAATCTTGTCGAACAGCCGGAACGTCCCGCCGTAGACGTTCTCGCCGCAGATGATGTGGTCGCCGGACTTGAACAGCTTCATGATCGAGTCGAGGCAGCCCATTCCGCTGGAGAATGCGAATCCGTGAACGCCACCCTCGAGGGCGGCGACGTTTCGCTCCAGCGCTTCGCGAGTGGGATTTTTCCCGCGAGCGTACTCGTATCCCTTGTTCTTGCCGAGCGCTTCCTGGACGTACGTTGAAGTAGTGTAGATCGGCGTCATGATGGCGCCGGAGAGAAGATCCGGCCGCTGGCCGGCGTGAATTGCGCGGGTTGCAAACCCGGCGTTCATGTCTTCGTCGAAGATGCGGGCCATGCTGTCGGTGGTGTGGGTGAGACTCAAAGATAGCCGGAGCGGAGATCGTTCGTCGCGCTAGATTACGCCCGAATGCGGGCGCGGGTGGTGTCGATTTGAAAACGCTTTTGCCAGTTTTGCCACTTTCTACAGACCTAAAGGCGCCGGCCACCTGATGGCAAAACTGGCAATGGCGTTTTCAAGTCGACACCACCCGCGCCCTTAGCCGGAGGGGAGTGATGCATGCCGAATGAGGGATTGATGATCAGCGTGTCCGGCGTGCGCGGCCGCGTCGGAGAAGGGCTCACCCCGGAAGTGGTGGCGCGGTACGCGGCCGGGTTCGGCGCCTGGGCGCGCTCACGTGTCGTCGGCGATGCGACGGTGGTTGTCGGCCGGGACAGCCGTGTCTCAGGCCCGATGTTTCATCGCGTCGTGCTGAGTGCCCTTCAGTCGGTCGGTTGCAACGTGATGGACATCGGGATGACGCCGACCCCAACCGTCCAGCTTGCCGTAGAGCACCACCATGCTGCGGGCGGACTCGCCATAACCGCCAGTCATAATCCAATCGAGTGGAACGCTCTCAAGTTCATCAGCTCGTCGGGACTCTTCCTCGACGGCGAGGAAAGCGCCGCAATGCGCGCGGTCGTCGACGGTGAGATCCCCCGCGCGACTTTCGACAAGCTGGGTGTTATCGCGGAAGATGTAGAAGCGATTGCGAGACATCACGCCTCGATACTCGCGATTCCTTTCCTCGACGTGGATGGAATTCGCAGAAGGCAATTTCACGTCGCCCTCGATTGCGTGCGCGGAGCGGGCGGGGCGTTCATGCCGAAGCTTCTGACGCTGCTTGGATGTCGCGTATCCGCGATTAATCTCGAGACGGACGGGCGGTTTCCCCGGCCACCCGAGCCCGTCGCCGAGAATCTGGGGGAGCTCGAAGCTCTCGTGGTTTCCTCCAGGGCGGACATCGGATTTGCCGTCGATCCCGACGTCGACCGTCTCGCGCTGGTGTCCGAGGAAGGGAAGGCTATTGGCGAGGACTACACGCTGGCGCTCGCGGCCAGAGTCGTGTTGCGCCACCGCGAGGGCAATGTCGTGACCAACCTTTCGACGAGTCGAATCGTCGACGACATCGCGCAGGAACAGAATCGCAAGGTTATTCGATCACCAGTTGGTGAAGTCAACGTCGCAACACGGATGCGCTCTGAGAAGGCTCCAATCGGAGGGGAAGGCAACGGCGGCGTCATCCTCTCGGAGCTGCATCTCGGTCGCGACGCGCCACTTGGCGCGGCGCTCATCCTTCAGCTCCTGCACGAGGAAAGCAAGTCGCTGTCGGCAATCGTCGCCGGCTACCCCCGCTACTCGATCGTCAAGGACAAGCTCGACCGGCCGGCAGCTCCGCTCGACGCCGTTTATAAGGCGCTGCGGAAGGTTTTCGCCGACGCTGACGCCGACCTGCAGGACGGATTGAGACTCGCATGGAGCGATCGATGGGTCCACGTTCGACCCTCCGGAACGGAACCAATCGTGCGTGTCATAGCGGAAGCGCCAACTGAAGACGCGGCGCGGGAATTGATCAGACAGTCCCGGGCGCCTCTGGACGCCCTTTCCGGGTAAATTGCAGCAGGCAAATAAGGGGTTCTGTTATGTGTGGAATTGTCGGCTATATCGGGGATCGCGAGGCGACTCCTCTTCTTCTTGAAGGTCTGAAACGGCTCGAGTACCGCGGCTACGATTCCGCCGGCGTGGCGGTGATGAACGGGCAGGGGGTCGATACCCGGAAAGCGGCGGGGAAGATATCCCGACTCGAAGCGGCTCTCGCCGCCCAGCCTATAGTTGGCGACACCGGAATCGCTCATACGCGATGGGCGACGCACGGCGCGCCCAATCAGTGCAACGCCCATCCGCAGATGGACTGCAAGGGGCACGTCGCGGTGGTCCACAATGGAATCATCGAGAACTCGACCACCCTGCGCGCCCATCTCACCGAGATCGGTCACAAATTCACCTCCGAGACGGACACCGAAGTAATCGCTCACCTCATCGAGGAGGCGTTCGACGGCAACCTCGAGGACGCGGTCATCGAAGCCCTGTGGCAGATCGAGGGCACCTATGGGATCGCTGTCGTGTCCAGCGAGGACAAGAACAAGATCGTCGCCGCTCGGAAAGGCAGTCCGCTTCTGATCGGCCTTGGCGACAAGGAGTATTTCGTCGCCAGCGACGCGTCGGCAATTCTCGCGCATACCCGCGAAGTCGTGTATCTCGACGACGGCGAGCTGGCGGTCCTCACACGCGACGGCTACCGGGTGATCGACCTGCGCGCGGTGAAGCAGGACAAGAAGGTCAGCAAGATCGACTGGGACCTGAGCCAGATCGAGCGCGGCGGCTTCGACCACTTCATGCTGAAGGAGATCTTCGAGCAGCCGGAGACCATCGAGAACTGCATGCGCGGCCGCCTGCTTCCCGAGGAAGGAACGTCGAAGCTCGGCGGTCTCAACATGAGCGACGAAGAGCTTCTGAAGATCGACAACATCGTCATCACCGCGTGTGGAACTAGCTGGCACTCGGCCCTGATCGCCGAGCACATGCTCGAGGAGCTGACTCGTATTCCCGTCGAGGTCGAGTACGCCTCCGAGTTCCGCTATCGCAATCCGATTGTAAACGACCGCACCCTGTGCATCGTCATCTCCCAGTCGGGGGAGACGGCCGACACTCTGGCGGCGATGCGCGAGGCGAAGAAGCGCGGGGCGCGAACTTACGGCGTAGTGAACGTCGTGGGATCGACGATCGCCCGTGAGACCGACGGCGGCATCTACGTGCACGCTGGTCCGGAGATCGGCGTTGCATCGACGAAGGCGTTCACGAGCCAGGTCGTGGCCCTCGCGCTGTTCACATTGAAGGTCGCGCGCCTCAAGGATCTCTCCCTGGTTCGCGGGAAGGAGATCATCGAGGCGCTTCACGCGCTGCCGGCGCAGGTAAAGCAGATTCTCGATCGGGCAGAGGAGATCGAAGGGCTCGCCGAAGAGTTCAAGCGGGCGCAGAATTTCCTTTACCTCGGGCGCGGATACAATTTCCCGACCGCTCTCGAGGGGGCCCTCAAGCTCAAGGAGATCAGCTACATCCACGCGGAGGGGTATCCCGCGGCGGAGATGAAGCACGGTCCCATCGCGCTCATCGACGAGATGATGCCGGCGGTATTCATTGCGCCGCACGACTCGGTGTTCGACAAGATTGTCTCGAACGTGCAGGAGGTCAAAGCCCGGAAAGGGCGTGTCATCGCCATCACCAGTCGCGAGGAGCCGTCGCTCGCTGGTCTGCTCGACTACGAATTCCGCGTACCTGAAACGATCGACATGCTGGCGCCGATTCTCGCGTGTGTTCCGTTGCAGCTTCTGGCCTACTACATCGCTGTCAAGCGGGGGTCGAACGTCGACCAGCCGCGCAACCTCGCGAAATCAGTAACCGTAGAGTAGCGCCTGCGCGTTCTGCTTCAGCGGGTATCGCGGGCGGAGGTGCGTATCGAAGGCCGGCCGACCGGGCAGATCGGTCGCGGCTTCCTCCTCCTCGTCGGCTTCACCGCGACTGATACAACAGCGCAGATTGAGTGGATGGCCGAAAAGGTCGCGGGCCTCCGCCTCTTCGGCGACGATGAAGGCAAGATGAATCTGTCGCTCGCCGACGTGGGCGGGGCGCTGCTCGTGGTGTCGCAGTTCACGCTCTATGGAAACGCGGAGAAGGGAAGACGCCCAAGCTTTATCGACGCGGCGCGGCCGGAAATAGCAATTCCACTGTATGAGGCTTTCGTCGCGGGGCTCCGCTCGAAAGGCTTCCGCGTCGAGACGGGCGAATTCGGTGCGATGATGGATGTCGATCTCGTGAACGACGGGCCCGTGACGCTCCTGCTCGAGCGATAGACGCGTAGTGACCAGCCTGGCCAGGGTGAACGTCGTCCTTGCGTCGAGCTCACCTCGCAGACACGAGCTTCTCCGCCTGATCGGTGTCGAGCACGACGTAATCCCGGCCGATGTTGACGAGAGCCACACACCGGGAGAGAAGCCGGATGCTCACGCGGAGAGGCTGGCGAGGACCAAGGCTGAAGCCGTTGCCGCGGACCGTCCGCAGTCACTCATCATCGGCGCGGACACGATCGTCGTCGTCGATGAGCACGTCCTTGGCAAGCCCCGCGACGTGGCAGATGCCGCCCGGATGCTGCGGATGCTGAGCAACCGAACTCATGTCGTCATGACTGCGGTTGCCGTTTCTCTCGCTGGACGCACCGTGTCGCTCGTAGAAAAGGTTACCGTGACGTTCCGCGATCTATCCGACGATCAGATCGCACGATACATCGCAACCGGCGAGCCGATGGACAAGGCCGGGGCGTACGGGATTCAAGGATATGGTGCAACAATCGTAAGACGAATCGACGGTGACTATTTCGCCGTGATGGGCCTCTCTCTCGTGCGCCTCGTCGACCTGATGGCGGAACTTGGCGTCCGCTACGACTTCGCCCGATAGCGCCCCGCCCAGATCTCCAGGCGCTCCGCGACGTCGGCCACTTCGATTCTCTGCATTCTTCCTGGACGCGTTTCCATCGAGACAGGGCGTGCCTCGCCGGGCTTGTGGTACGCGTCGATCACGAGATCCTGGAATTTGCGGTACGGCCCGGTACGTCTCGGATCGCTGTAGCCGATGAGGCTCACGACCGGACGGTCGAGCGCGACCGACATGTGAAGGGGGCCGGTATCCGGGGCGAGGACAATCGCTGCCGCATCGAGGATCGAAACGAGTCGTCTGAGCCCGCTTCCCAGCTCGATGAGCGGGGACTCGCCAGCGGCGGACCTGATTCGTTCAGCAGCCGCTTTCTCGCGCGACGATTCTCCACCGACAAGGACGGCACGCAGTCCGTATGCACCCTGGAGGAGGTCGCACACCGCCGCCCATCGCTCTGGAATCCAGTCCTTATCGGGTTTGCTGGTACCAACGACAATCGCGGCATAGGGGCGGCCCACTCGTGTCACCCAGTCGCCCTGCCATTCCCGCTCATCGTCCCACGGACCGAGCCGCCACTCGACTGGCTCAGGTGCGATACCGAGCTCGTCGAGAAACTCGAAATACTGGTCCTGCACGTGCTGAACCGGATTCACACCAATCCGCCGGTTCGTGAAGAGCCAGTTGAAGTCGCGAGCGCGAGCGCGGTCGAAGCCGAGCCGCACGGGTGCCCCGGAGAGCGCAGTGATCAGCCCCGCCTTGAAGTAGACCTGAAGATCCAGCAGCAGATCGAACCGGCGTTTCCGAAGCTCGCGCCGGACGTCGGCAAACGCCCGCCAGCCTCGGCCACGCTCGAAAGTGATGATGTCGTCCACTGCCGCGTGCCCGCGAACGAGCGAGGCCGGGCCAGGCTGAAGCACCCACGTTACGCGCGCCGCAGGGCGATGCCGCTTGATGGCATTGATGACGGGCAGGACGTGCACCGCGTCGCCCACGGCGCTCATCATCACTATGCAGACGCTGTCCATCGGATGGGCGGTCATCGATGGGTGGTCCCGCGCGCATGAGGTGCCACTAATGGAACGTGAATCATCCGGCGAGATCGATTGTCCGAGCGCGCAACGCCTGGATCTCGATGTCGTCAATCACAAGGCCGCGCTGATCGCGCCACTTCCGAATCGACCGCTCGAGCCGGTCGATGTTCGCCTGAAGCACTATCGGATCGCCCGGGATGTGAAATCGGATACGATCGACGTCGAGGATATGCGCACGCGATGCATTCATTTCGCCGGCGGTCATATCCGTAATGACAATGTTCTTGAGATTGAGGTCGGGATGGTGTGCGCCGGCCCGCGACAACGCAGCGACGAGAGCGGCCGCATCCTCGAGGATCGTATCCCGTCGTTCCCCGCGATCATCAGCGGCCAGCAGCGAAGCTAGATCGACGCCGCCAGGGAGCTCGCGTGTCACGACATCCGTCCGCCTGAGGATAACTCCCGCGCGGTAGACGACATAGGCGATAATCTCCGGAGTCGACACTCCGGCTGTTCGGAGTTGAAGCGACGTGATCAACTCGCGAAGGCCGCGCGTAGGTGGGAGAAACAGATCGGAGTTGAAGCGGGCGAGAGCACCACCTCGCATCGAGCGCCTGACGACAGCGCTTCCACAATCCTCGGGCAGCTCGACGGCATAAACGGGAGCGCGCCCCTCGAACTTTCGCGCCCCCTCCTGTCGCGAGGCGAATCCGTAGACCGACTCTTTCTCCAGAATTCTCTCGAGTGCTCCCTTGCAGCTCTCGAGCACGACTCCGCGCGCACCCGGCGCGGAAATGCGCGCGTAACCCGGCAATCGAATCCTCAACCCCCGCGGCCCGTGCTAACCTGGCCGATTGCCGCGAGCAGTGCCCCAGCCTTGCTCTCCGTTTCATCCCATTCGGTGGCGGCGACGGAATCTGCTACGATGCCCGCTCCGGCCTGCACTGACGCCACGCCGTCGGCGATCACGCACGTCCGGATAGTGATGGCGAGGTCCATTCGCCGCCCGCCGGCGGCGATGTATCCGATTGCACCCGCGTAGGGGCCGCGTGACTCCTCCTCCATCTCGTCGATGATCTCCATCGCGCGGACCTTCGGCGCGCCAGTCATCGTGCCGGCGGGAAAAGTGGCGCGAAATACGTCCATTGCCGAGAGATCGCCGTTTATCTCTCCCTCCACCTGGCTGACTATGTGAAGCACGTGCGAATACTTCTCGACAGACATGAGATCGGTAACGGCAACCGTTCCGTAACGAGCCACTCTGCCGATGTCGTTACGGCCGAGGTCTACGAGCATGATGTGCTCCGCGCGCTCCTTGGGGTCGGCAAGGAGCTCATGTCGCAGCAGCTCGTCCTGCTCATCGGTTTTCCCACGGGGCCGTGTGCCCGCAATCGGACGCAGTGTTACGCGGTTGTCAGCGAGCCGCAGAAGAAGCTCGGGCGAGCTGCCCACGAGCTCCAGGCCGTCGAGCACCAGGTGAAACATGTAAGGCGAAGGATTCATCGACCGCAGCGCGCGGTAGAGCGTGCCCGCGGAGAAATTCGCGGGCAGGTCGATGCGTCGAGAGAGAAGCGCCTGAAAACAGTCGCCTGCCCGGATGTGCTCGCGTATGCGCTCTACCCGCTCCATGAACGATGCGCGATCCATGTTCGAGCGCCCACGCGCGGGCGGTGAGTCTCCGTCAAGCACGAGCGGACCAAGCCGCGACGGCTCACTGAGGCCGGCCTCGATCTCTTCTATCTCGCGTGTTGCGACGTCGTACCCACTGCGAAGGGAATCGTCGTCGGCGCCGGCCGGGACCTCGACACCCACCACGATCCTCGCCTGCGCCCGGAGACTGTCGACGATGACGAGTGTCCTCGTGAAGACGAACAGCGCATCGGGAATGTCGGAGTGGGCGAGCTTCCGGTGTGGAAGCCGCTCGATCAGGCGAACGATGTCATAGCCAAAGTAGCCGACGGCCCCCGTCCAGAAAGCGCCGAGCTCGGGCACGTCCACTGGTGGAGACGTCGAAATGAGTGCGTCAAGATCGGCGAGCGGGTCGGCGGGACTTCGCGCGTTGTGCCAGCCATTGGAAGTATCCCAGTCCTCCACGACGCCGTCCTTGAATCGCCATGCGGCGCGCGGCTGAGTCCCGAGGAAAGTGTATCGTGCCCACGTCTCGCCGCCGGCGGGAGCAGACTCGAGAAGAAAGCCGAACGGCTCGCGCCGCAGCTTCGCGAACGCGGACACGGGGGTGTCCGCGTCGAACACGGTGTCACGCCAGACAGGAACGATCCTGGTTTTCGCGGAGGCGGTGCCCTCCTGCCCGATTTCCGGTTGCGAGCGCGAAAGCGCCGCGAACCGGTCGAATGTTGAGTGGCTCATTGGCTTCCAAGCTACCCACTCGTACGGAACAAGGCCGCATCAATTTGATCCGACCCTGCGCCTAAATACCTTTCCCGGATGATCCGACGATCAAAGTCGATAGTGCTCGCCGCGTGCGCCGTCTCCCCGCTGATTTTCGCTGCCGCTGCCGCAAACGCGCAAGCGTGGAACGACGCCCGCACGCTCGCGCTCGTCGAGCAGGCAACGCAACGGCGGGCGCGCCAGATCGCGGACACCGCTCTCGCGAGCTATCGCGCGTCTGCGCACGGCTATCTGACGTTTCTGGCGCAGCTCGGAGAGGGATTCACCGAGCCGCCAAAGATCGTAAAAGCCGATGAGCTCGCGCTGGAAGTGTATTGGCAGGCGCCCAACCTCAGCAAGCAGTGGATAGTCGGGCGACGGGACACGCTGCTTCTTCCCACCGATATCAGCTATCACCGCGATCACCTCGGCATAGTGCAGAACAATTTCCCGAGCATCATCCGGCTCGGCGACGGCGACGAGGTGCGCGACGTTCCGCATCCGCTCTCGGCGGCTGGACTCACGGAGTACGATTTCGCCGTCCGCGACTCGCTTCGGATTCAACTCGGACCGCGCGCACTCGACGTGTACGAGGTTCGTGTGCGGCCGAAGAACGAGGGCGCGCCTCGGGCCGTCGGCGCTGTCTATATCGACAGGGAAAGCGGAGAAGTGGTGCGGATGGCGTTGAGCTTCACGCGCTCCGCACTGATCGACAAGGATCTCGAGGACGTGAGCGTAGTCCTCGAGAACGGACTGATCGACGGATTCTGGCTCCCGCGCCGGCAGGAGATCGAGATCCGGCGCACCGGCACATGGCTGGAGTATCCCGCCCGTGGAATAATCCGCGGACGCTGGGAGATCTGCTGTTACCAGGTGAACGTCCCATTGCCGCAGGGACTTTTCGCCGGCCCGGAGATTCAGCTGGCACCGAGAGGACGAGCTCAGCAGACTCCATTCATCGGACAGATTCTGGATTCGCTCCCGCCAGACGTTCGTGCGGTGACCGACGCCGACGTCGCAAAGGTGCAGGAGGAGGCGCGCGCGCTGGTTCGCGCCCAGGCGCTCGCTCGAAGCCGCACTCTCTCGCTGTCGGCGAGAAACGCATCCGACATTCTGCGGGTGAATCGCGTTGAAGGTCTCGCCATCGGAACCGGTCTGACGCGGCGCCTTGGGTCGGGATTCTTGGTGACCGGACGCGCCCGTTACGGGCTCGACGACCGAGTGCTCAAAGGCCTTGGAGAAATCGGATTCCGCCGGGCGAGCGGAGCCGGCGCGAGCATCTCAGCGTATCGCGAGTACCGCGACGCCAGCGATCAAATGGAGACGTCGCTCGTGAAGAACAGCATTGCCGCGCAGGAGTTCGGCAGTGATTACACCGATCCCTTCGGAGTGCGTGGTTTTGCGCTGCAGGTGCAAACCGGAGCGATCAATGGTTGGAGCATGACTTTGAGAGGCGCCGTTGAGCGCACTGCGCCGCTCTCGGTTCACGCGAAACCGGCTTCCGGCCGCTACGAGCCGACTATTCTTGCGTGGGACCTGCGCGAGCGGCGGCTCGGCCTCGGCTTCCAGCGTCCCACCTGGCTGACGATAGGAGGAATCGAAGCGCATCTTGGGTTGAAGGCCGACGCGATTGGCTACAGAGCAGCTGATTCCGCCGACTATCGCAACATGTTTCGCGTTTCCGCGCGAGCAAACCTTGAGCGCCCTTTCGGAAGTAATCGCTTCCTCGCCCATTCAATGATTGCCGCTGCTTTCGGCAATGACGCGCTTCCGCCGCAGCACCTTGTCTTTCTCGGCGGGCCGACCACGGGCCCCGGCTATGATTTTCACCAGTTTGTCGGAAGGCGCGGAGCGTCGCAGCGTGTCGAGATTCGATTCCCTGCGCCGTTTCCATCCTTCAAGCTCGGGCGCTACGGCCGCACTCCGGCAAGCATCACACTCGCGCCGTTTTTGAGCACTATCTGGATTGACGGTCGCGCCTCTGTGCGCGAGGCGCCTGCGCTCTCGGTTGTCGATCCTAATCCAGCGAACCCTCCGATCGCACTGCCGTCGCTGCGGAACGGCTGGTTTCCTTCAATTGGAATCGGCGCGCTCACGGTGTTCGATGTTCTGCGATTCGACGTCGCACGCGGGCTTCGTGACGGGCGATGGACTTTCTCCATCGACGCTGGACGGGAGTTCTGGAGCATCCTCTAAGACCCGATACCCGTTACCCGTACGCGTTGGCCGATGCCCGTTAGCGGATACCCATTTGACGTTGTCTGCTGTCCGCTGCCCGCGTTCAGTCAGATAGCGGAAAACGGAAACGGGGCTCTGGCAACGCGGGGCAGTCAACGGGCGACGGCTAACGGGCGACGGCTAACGGGTGACGGCTAACGGGTGACAGCCAACAGGTACGGGCAACGGGCAACGGAGAAAAAACAGTCTCTGCAGAAGAGTGGTGACAGTCGCGAGGTAGTGGTGTCCTGAAATCACGCGACTGGCGCAGGATTGTTCGAATGAGCCCGCCAATTGAACATGACGGCAACCGCTAGTCTCCCGCGCGACGTTTGGCTTCTCCCGATCCTGCAGGAGTTTCTTGCCGCGGATGCTCTCGCTGCAATCGAGGGCGCGGTAACCGACAGCTGCTGGGAAGCCGCCGTCACAACAGGCGCGATCAGCGACGAGCGCCTGTTGTCGATCGTTTCCAGGCGCACCCGCACTCCAGTCGCGGATGATCTTTTCGCCAATCCCTCCGCGATCGAGATCGTCCCCGAAAGCCTTGCCCGCCGTTACGGGATTCTGCCGCTCGACGCATCCACCTCGCGGCTCGAGATCGCGACTGCCAACCCGTATGACGCCGATTGCGAGCGGACGCTTGGATTCTGGTCCGGGCGCGCCATCGGAATGTCGCTCGCGCCTCCACTCGCAATTGCCGAAGGAATCAATGAAGCGTACTCGAAGTCTCGCCGCCTGCACGGCTGGGCGCTGCCGCGCGAGCCGCAGTCGGCGGACTCCCCGTCCGAGGGCAACGGCGCTACAATCAACACCGAGCGTGTGCAGTCAGCCGAGCCCGTTGTCCGACTTGTTGATCGCATAGTCGCGGGAGGCATCGCCCAGCGGGCGAGCGACATTCATCTGGAGCCGGCGGAGCAGTTGGTCGCGGTACGGTACCGGGTCGATGGATTGCTTCGGGACGTCATGGAGCTTCCGAAATCGGTAGGGCTGCCCCTCGTCTCGCGCGTGAAAATCATGGCACGCATGGACATCGCTGACCGTCTGCGCCCCCAGGGCGGCCACGCCACCGTCACCGTGGACGGGGCGCGCGTCGACCTCCGCGTGTCAACGCTTCCAGCTTCGCACGGCGAGAAGGTCGTAATCAGAATACTCGACACGCGGTCGGCGGTTCGATCGCTCGAAGGCCTGGGACTCGACGAAGTGGACGGCCCCCGAATGCGCCGCCTGCTGGAAGTCCGTGAGGGACTCGTCCTGGTTACCGGGCCAACCGGCTCGGGAAAGACTACGACGCTCTATGCGGCCTTGCTCGAGATTCAGCGGCGGGGCGTCAACGTCATCACCGTTGAAGATCCTGTGGAGTACCGGATTCCCGGCATCGTGCAGGTTCAGATAAACGAGAAGGCGGGTCTCACGTTCGCTTCCGCTCTTCGCTCGATACTGAGACAGGACCCGGATGTCGTTCTCATCGGTGAGATTCGCGACCGGGAGACTGCTGCCATAGCAATCCAGGCCGCGCTCACCGGTCACCTCGTCTTCGCGACGCTACACACGAACGACGCGTGCAGCTCCATCACACGTCTCACTGATCTCGGAGTAGAAAGCGCCAAGCTGGCCGGCGCGCTCAGGGGCATTGTTGCACAGCGGCTCATCCGTCGGCTTTGCAGCGATTGCAGGGTGGTCGCGAATGCCGGCGCACCACCCCGCCTGCGTGCTTCAGTCCCCGCCCATTCCATGGTCTACGTGCCGGTGGGATGTGCCAGGTGCTCGCTGTCCGGGTACCACGGACGGCTCGCAGTGACCGAGATCGTTATCGCGGACACTGAGCTGGAGCGCGCAATCGCCCAGAACGCATCACTCGAGACACTCATCGCGGCGTGCCGACGCGAAGGTTCGCGGTCGTTATGGGATTGCGGAGTGACTCGGCTCCTGGCTGGTGAAACCAGCGGCGATGAGCTGACCCGGGTGCTCGAGCAGGAGATCGTGCCGCAGGCCCCAGCCGAGTCGAACGGAACCGACATGTGGGCGCTCTTCGACACTCCCGGGGCCGGGATGTCGCTGTATGATTCAGCCCATGATTACCCACCACTCGCTGGACGAACCGATTCAGTGACCGCAGTCATGCCTGGTGTGGTGGACATCTACGTCATTCGTCCCCTGGCAGAGGGGTGGCGGGTGCTCGCGGTGCAGCGAGCGCCGGACACACGGTGTCCGGGTGCGTGGGAGACGGTGCACGGGCGCATCGAAGGCGACGAGCGTCCCGAAGCTGCCGCGAGGCGCGAAGTGAAAGAGGAAACGGGCCTGGAAGTCGAGCGCCTGTACAACGTTACCGTGCAACCTTTCTACCTTCACACGCTGCAGACCATTCAGCTTGCCGTCGTGTTTGCTGCCTTTGTCGCTGAGCCGGGTGAAGTAATGCTGGGCGCCGAGCACCAGAAGCATGAGTGGCTCTCATTCGAGGACGCACAGTCACGCTTCATCTGGCCCCGTGAGCGGCAGGCGCTCGGCGACGTGAGGCAGCTGCTTGGCGGTGGGGATGCAGGGCCGGTTGAAGACGTGCTGCGGGTGTATTGATCAGTCCATCTGGAGCCGGTAGCCGCTCTTTCTGACGGTCAGGATGTGAGGGGGCTTTAGCTCGATCGACGCTCTCTGATCGAAGTCAGCTTCGTCGCACTCTCGGGCGCGTTTGGCTTGACGCGCACGCTCTTCGCCGGAATGCCGACGTACACGTGGTAGGGCCTGACGTCCTTCGTTGCCACCGCCACGGCACCGACCATCGCTTCCTCTCCTACGTGAACTCCCGCAAGCACGGTCGCGTGATAAGTGACGCGTACGCCGTCGTCGAGGCGCGTGACCGCGTCCGTCACGTCCTTCTGGTCGACGATGCTGTGCGTATGACTGTAGATGTTGGCGTAATCGCTCACCGAGACGCGATTCCCCATCACGATCCCGCCCCGGTCGTCGAGCAGCACGTGACGGTGAATCACCACGTTGTCGCCCACCTCCATATTGTATCCAAATGAGAACTCCACGTGCTGGAACGCCTTGAAGTTCTCTCCGCAGCGCTTGAAGATGTGCTGCGCCAGCACGCGCCTGAGGTCCACTCCCAGCTGGATGTTCTGTCCCCCGAGGATCGTGCGATCGAATGAGTACCAGAGCCACAGGAGCGGCTTTACCCGCTGGAACTTCTCGTCGTCGCATTCGGCGTAGTACTCGGGCTCGAGCGTCACGTTGCGCGGATCGAGCCCGGTGAGCGCGAGTCGCGTGGGCAGTGGGAGCTTTGGATCCTCGATCGCAGTCTCCCAGTTAGCGGCGAATGCGGGGTAGGCGATCTCGCACAACGTCCGCCGGCAGAGAAGGGCGCGATCGGCCGCAGGATCGGCGAAGCGCTCGCTCAGCTGCTCGATCCACTCCCGCTCGAGAGAACTGCCGGGGCGCTCACCAAGTTTTCGAAGAGGAAGAATTGCCATGAAAGAGATAGGTGTGATTGCCCCAAAGTTATCACGACAGGGAGCAGGGAGCAGGGAGCAGGGAGCGGGCAACGGCCGGCGGGTGACGGCCAACAGGTACGGGTACGGGTAGCGGCTAACGGGGTATTTCGTCTAGCGTCCAACACTCCCGGACGCCCGCGCCCGGACAAGTGCCCGCTCCCGCTCGATCCTCTGGAGTATCTGCTCCCACGTAGCATCACGCTCACCCTGGAAAGTCACCACGAGTGGGTGATCGACATCGACTTCGCCGGGATAGAGATACACTGCACTCTGCGTCTCACGCTGCCGGAGCCGCTGCTCGCCGAAGCCGGTGCTCAGCGGGATCACGTCCAGCGGGCGGAAATCCTGTCCCGCGCTCATGATCACGAGGTCCATCGGACTGAACCGTGCGTCCGGCTGCAGCCCGTAGAACGACACGTACCACGCGGCTGGGCGCGTTCCGCCCGACCGCCGAGTGACCCGCTCGATTGCCGCCCGGTTGCTCTCCTCGAGATCGTGCAGCGCACGATAGGAATCCGGGGTGAGCAGCCGTATCACGTTCTCATCGAGGGGGATTGCGCGAACGATCAGCCCCGCTGGCTGGAGCCTGATTGCAATGTCGTCCTGACGAAGAGACCCGAAACCGACTGGGACGTTGACGTTCCCGGTGGTGTCGCCCGCGGGCGACAATGTCGGCGGCTTTTCCCCTTCCGGTGTGGGTGGCGCACACGCCTGCACCAGAACCCAGCCGATACAGGCAAGCGCAACGAAGCGAGCAGTCACGTGGCAACGCCTGTGACTGCCGACACTATCGCCGCGGCGAGGTCATCCCGCCCCTCGCCGGTGACGGAGCTGAACGGAATGGTCTGCGCCGGGTCGAGCAAAAGCGACCGCGCGATCGAGTCCGCGCGTTCGGCGGCGGCCTTGCGGGAGAGCTTGTCAGCTTTGGTCAGGACCACAATCGTCGGCATTCCCTGCTCCGCGAGAAGGTCGAGCAGCGCGGCGTCATCTTCGCTCGGCTCACGCCGCATGTCCAGAAGCTGTACTACACCGGCGAGCTGCGGAGTCCTCGCGATGTAGCCCTCGAGGAGGGGTCGCCACTCCGCCTGCTGCGTCTTCGACACGCGCGCATAGCCGTAACCGGGAAGGTCCGCGAGTACAAACTGATCGTTAACGCGAAAGAAGTTGATCTCGCGCGTCCGTCCGGGAGTCTTGCTGACGCGCGCGAGCTTCTTCCGTCCGACGAGCCGATTCAGCAGCGATGACTTCCCGACGTTGGACCGCCCGGCAAAAGCAATCTCCGGGAGCGTACTTTCAGGCCGCCATCCCCCCGCCGCGGCCATCCCCCCGATAAACTCGAGCTTCCGGATGACGAGTGGATTGTCTCCGGAGCGCTCGGTCATCAGTGTGCCGTGAGTCCGGGCCGCAGAGAGTCCGGCGCTCCCTTCTCGTGATGGGCAGCCGCGCGCCGGGCGGCCCGCCCCGCACCGATCTTGAGCACGTCATCGCGCAAAGCGATCGTCAGCACCTCGTCCATCGTCTTCACCGGGTGAAAGCGCACAGATGCGCGCACCTCTTCCGGGAGATCGTCTACATCCCGAGCATTGCCGTGAGGTATGATGACGTCGCTGATCTTGTTCCGGTGGGCCGCGACCGATTTTTCCTTGAGCCCACCGATCGGGAGCACGCGACCTCGCAGCGTGATCTCGCCGGTCATCGCAACGTCTCCGCGAACGGGAACGCCCGTGAGAGCACTTATCACTCCAGTGGCAATGGCGATTCCCGCCGACGGTCCGTCTTTCGGCGTCGCGCCGGCCGGCATGTGGATGTGGATGTCCCGGTTGCGATAGAAATCCCCGTCCAATCCCAACGCGTGTGCGCGCGTTCGCGCATAGCTCAACGCCGCACTCGCCGATTCCTTCATCACGTCGCCCAGTGTTCCCGTGAGCTGAACCTTTCCCCGACCCTTGACGACGCTCACCTCCACTTCGAGCACCTCGCCACCCGCACTCGTGTAGGCCAGTCCCGAAGCTACGCCGACCTTGTCCTCCAGCGATGCGTCGTCGGGATCGTAGGGAGGGGAACCGAGCAGCTCGCGCAGATCTGCGACCGTGACCAGCTGTTTGACCTCACCGGGCGCGCGCTCTGCCTGACGGCGCGCAAGCTTGCGGGCCACTCGGGCAATGCGACGCTCGAGCTCGCGCACGCCAGCCTCACGCGTGTAGCCGCGCATGATCCCGGGCAGCACTTCCGGATCCCACGTTATGTCGTCGGCGTTGAGTCCGTTCGCCTTGATCTGTCGCGGAATCAGGAACTGCCGCGCGATCGCCATCTTCTCGTGGTCCAGATAGCCAGGCAGGCGGATAATCTCCATTCTGTCTCGAAGCGGCTCGGGAATTCCGGCAAGCGTATTTGCCGTCGTGATGAACAGTACCTGCGACAGGTCGTAATCGACCTCCAGATAATTATCGTTGAACGTGGTGTTCTGCTCGGGATCGAGCACCTCCAGCAGTGCCGCCGCGGGATCGCCGCGATAGTCCTGCCCGAGCTTGTCCACCTCATCGAGCAGAATCACCGGATTCACGACCTCAGCGCGACGCATTGCCTGGATGATCCGGCCCGGCATCGACCCGATGTACGTACGCCGGTGACCTCTGATCTCCGCCTCGTCACGGACGCCGCCGAGCGCCATGCGAATGAACCGCCGGCCGAGTGCGCGCGCGATAGAGCGTCCGAGTGATGTCTTGCCGACACCAGGCGGGCCGACGAAACACAGTATCTGCCCTTCGATATGGCCAACCAGCGAAAGCACCGCTATGAAGTCCAGAATGCGCTCCTTGACTTCTTCGAGACCGTAATGATCCTCGTCGAGGATGCGGCGCGCATGTGCAACGTCGAGCACGTCGTCGCTTCGCTCCACCCACGGAATCCCGATGATCCAGTCAATGAAGTTCCGCGAAACCGTAAACTCGGGAGACATCGGGGACATCCGCCGGAGCTTTCTCAGCTCGCGGAGAGCGCGCGTCTTTACGAGCTCCGGCAGCGACTTCTTGTTTACCTGCGCCTCGAGATCCGTGTAGTCGTCGCCGTCCTCCTCGCCGAGCTCCTTGTGAATCGCGCGCAGCTGCTCCTGTAGATAGAACTCGCGCTGATTCTGAAAGAGTGCGCCGCGAACATCGTCGTCGATCTTGCGCTCGAGCTTGAGCAGCTCGCCTTCGCTGGTGAGCGTGTCGGCGAGCGACTCGAGCAGATCCTTGAGGGTGCGAGACTCCAGCAGCCGCTGCCGGAGATCGAATTTGACAGCGATGTGAGCGGCCACTCCCCACGCCTGCCGTTCCTCCGACTCCGTGCTCTGAATGAGTCCCACGACTTCCGGCGGGATCCGGCGATGCAGAGCGACGTACTCCTCGAATCGTGAAAGCACACGATTCGCCAGCGCCCGAGTCTCCGAGGCCCCGGCGCCCTCGGCCCACACTATTGGCGCCACGTTGGCGCGAATGTATGGCCCGGTTGCCGTGTAGCGCGTGACCTTCGCGCGGGCAAACCCCTCGACGAGCACGCGCGTGCTGCCGTTCGGAAGTCGCACAACCTGGAGAACGCGACCAATGACGCCGGCGCGGTGAAGATCCGCCGCGCCTGGCTCCTGAGTCTCACCCTCCTTCTGTGCGACGAGAAGAATCAGCTTGTCGGCCTCGACCGCCGCGTCGATTGCAGCCAGGGACGCCGGCCGACCAACGAGCAGGGGAATTACGACGTAGGGGAAGACGACCACGTCGCGAAGCGGCAGGACCGGAATGCGATCGGCCGCCTGCACCGCCTCGCCCTCGCGCAGGTATTCTTGTGTCACGATGATCTGATGTCTGTTAAGGGCCCGGGCGCTCTTGTGCTACGGGCCGTTGGAGCGGTCAGCGACTTACGCTTCCTTCTTGCGTCTGACCGGCGAGATCTCGAGCAGCGGCTGCGTGCCGTTGGTGATGCACGACTCGGTCACCTTGACCTCGACCACGTCCTCTCTGCTCGGCAGGTCGAACATCACGTCCATCAGGACTTCCTCGAGGATCGCTCTCAGACCGCGCGCGCCAGTCCCCCGCTTCAGCGCTTTTGTCGCGATCGCGGTGAGTGCGCCTTCGTCGAAAGTGATCTTCACTTCCTCGAGGCCGAACAGCTTCGCGTACTGTTTCGTCAGAGCGTTCTTCGGCTCCTTCAGGATTCGCACCAGCGACTTCTCATCGAGCGCATCGAGCGCTACGGTGACAGGCAGGCGACCGACGAGCTCCGGAATCATCCCGTAGCGCAGCAGATCGTCAGGCTCGACCTCGCCGAACGGGTTCGTCTTGTCGTGCGCCTTGAGTCCCGCCTGATTGTTGAACCCTATCTGCCTTCGTCCCGTACGCGCTTCAATAATCTTCTCGAGACCGTCGAATGCACCGCCGCAGATGAAGAGAATGTCCTTGGTGTTGAGCTGGATGTACTCCTGCTGCGGATGCTTGCGACCGCCCTGCGGCGGAACCGAAGCGACCGTTCCCTCGATGATCTTCAGCAGCGCCTGCTGTACGCCCTCGCCCGAGACGTCGCGCGTAATGCTTGGATTCTCCGACTTGCGGGCGATCTTGTCGATCTCGTCGATGTAGACTATCCCGCGCTCGCATTCGGCGATGTTGAAATCGCCCGCCTGAAGGAGCCGGACGAGAATGTTCTCGACATCTTCACCGACGTAACCCGCCTCTGTGAGAGTCGTGGCATCGGCGATGGTAAACGGGACATCCAGAATGCGCGCCAGCGTCCGGGCCAGCAAAGTCTTGCCGACACCAGTCGGGCCGATCAGCAGAATATTGGACTTGTCGAGCTCGACATCGTCGTCCTTGAGTGAGCTCGAGTTGATTCGCTTGTAGTGGTTGTAGACCGAAACCGAGAGTGCCTTCTTCGCCTGCTCCTGTCCGATCACGTACTGATCGAGAACGTCCTTTATCTCCTGCGGAGACGGGACCTGTGTTATCGCCTCCGATACCTCGCGCTCCTCGTCCTCGGCGAGGATCTCGTTGCACAGCGCAATGCACTCATTGCAGATGTACACCGATGGTCCGGAAATGAACTTGCGGACCGAATCCTTCGATTTACCGCAGAAGGAACAACGGAGATGCTTGTCTTGGGACATTGACAGGAGGCAACGCCCGGATCACCCGCCGCTCCGCTCCGGCGGTCTGCCGGTAAGGCGCTTCGAAGGATTCAGGCTGATTTACAGGCCGCCCAGCGGGCGGCCGACAAAACACCGGCTAATGAACAACTAACAGCGGTTCTGTATATGGTCAAGCACAATCCGAAGCGCTACCGCTTAAGCGCCTCCTCCATCGTTCCACGATAGTTCAAGACGTTGTCAATAAGCCCATAGTCACGGGCCTCCTCGGCCGACATGAACCGGTCCCGATCCATGTCCCGCTCGATCTGCTCGATCGGTCTACCCGTATGTTTAGAGAACAGCTCGTTCATCTTAGATCTAAGGTAAAGGATCTCCCTCGCCTGGATCTCGATGTCCGATGCCGAGCCTTGCGTGCCGCCGCTGGGCTGGTGGATCATGATCCGGGAGTGGGGGAGCGCCGACCGCTTTCCGGGCCTCCCGGCGGCCAGAAGGAACGATCCCATGCTCGCTGCCAGGCCCATGCAGTTGGTGTTTACAGGCGACTTCAGGAACTGCATCGTGTCGTAAATCGCCATCCCGGCGGAAACGCTCCCGCCCGGAGAGTTGATGTAGATATGGATGTCGCGCTCGGGATTATCCGCTTCCAGGAACAGGAGCTGCGCAATCACGACATTCGCCACATCATCATTTATCGGCGTGCCGAGGAAGATGATGCGGTCCATGAGGAGGCGGGAAAAGACGTCGTAGGTCCGCTCCCCGCGGCTCGACCGCTCGATTACGTAAGGCGTGTACAGTGTCGGCATGGCTGACTGCTCCTCAGCTTTCAGTTTGGATTTCGTTTCGTTCCGTGAGCCACTTGAAGACCTTGTCCTCTGTCAGGCTGCGCTCGATGTCCTTGAGGCGGCCGCTCTTTTCCATCTGGGCGTAAAGCTGTCCGGGATTTACCCCGCGCTTCTCCGCCTGTTCGGCTAGCCTGTCATCGATATCCTTTTCGGTCGCGGCCAGCTGCTCACGCTCGGCGATCGTCTCGATGACAAGATCGCGCCTGATCTGGCGCTCTGCCATGTTCCGAAACTCGGTCGCGAAGCGGTCCCGCTCTTCCTCGGGTACCTGATAAGCTTCCGCATAATTCTGGACCATCTTTTGGATCCAGCTTTTCGGGATCTCGAACGGATTGGCGCCGATGATCTCGTCGACGAGCTTCTGCCTGACGTCTGCGTCGGCTTCACGAGTCGCGTGCTCCGTGAGATCGGTGCGGATTGCAGTGCGGAGGGCATCGAGTGACTCGAAGTCGCCAACTTCCCGCGCGAAAGCATCGTCGAGCGGAGGCGGCTCCTTTCGTTTTACGTCGTTGAGAGTGATGCGCACCGTCTTGGTCTGTCCGCGCTGGGCTTCATCCGGAAAATCGTCCGGCCAGCGGACCGGGCGCTGGACGGTTTGTCCGGGCGCCGCCTCCATGATCAGCTCCTCGATGCCCGGAATCGCCTGTCCGGCGCCGAGGACCAGTGGATACGCCTTTTCTTCTCCGGGTGCGTCGGGCTTGTCACTCGTCGAGAGCTGGACGTTCACCATGTCGCCCGGCATCGGCTTGTCTTCAACGGGAGTCCACGCCGCCCGCTGGTCGCGGATGTGCTCGAGCTGCTCGGCGACCGAGTCCTCGGTGATGGAGACTTTTTTCCGTGTTACGCGAAAGCCCGACGTTCGCGCGAGCTCGATGGTCGGGCGGAGCTCGAAGTGAAGCTCGAAGGTGAGCGGCTTGCCTTCCTCGAAGGTGAGGTCGTGAACGTGGGGCTGCGATGCCACTTTGAGATCCTGTTTCTCGATGATCTCCTTGTAGGCGTCGCGAACCAGCGATTCGACGGCTTCCTGGCGAATCGCGTCGGCGAATTTCTTCCTGACCATCGCCGCCGGTGCTTTTCCGGGGCGGAAGCCGGGAAGGCGCACCGACGATGCGTAACGCCGTGCGGCCTTGTCTTCCGCGTCACGCACCGTCTCGACCGGGACGGAAACCTGCACGTGGCGGTCGACTCCGCTTGTTTCTTTCGGCGTGATCTCGATGTTCATTCGCGCAATATAACAGGAAGTGCAAATGCTCAGACTCGATCGTCGAGTCCTTTCACTCCTTCCATGTTGGCGCAATTCGCACAGCAGTAGAAAGTGCCGTTTGCCTCCATGCCGTGGCCGATTATCCGGCAGTCGCAGTGGGCGCAATGCGGCGCCATCGCATGAATGGCGCACTCGAACGAGTCGAACGTGTGCGATTCGCCGCCACGAGTAACGGAAAACGACTTGTCGTAGTCGTTCCCGCAGACTTCACACTTAGCCATCACGTGCCTCGCGAGGAGATTGGTATGGCCATGTGATGCGCGTTCCGGGCCATCGCTTCCGGCGGGGGCGGCTGACACGAATTATCTTGAAGCCGATGTGCGGACGATCGACTCTTCACGACGCCCCGACGAACGTTCTCGAGCGGTTCAGCCTTCCCCCTGTGCTGCCCGGCTTCGAGGCGCACTACAACATCGCGCCCACGCAGCAGCAGTGGACGATTCTCCGGGAGAAGGACGGTTCTCCGGCCGCTCGTCAGATGCGATGGGGGCTGATCCCTTCGTGGGCATCCGATCCGTCGATTGGTCACCGAATGATCAATGCGCGGGCCGAGTCTCTCACCGAGAAAGCAGCATTCAGCGCGCCGCTCGAGAGTCAGCGCTGTCTCATTCTCGCCGATGGGTATTACGAGTGGCGCACAGAAGGGAAATCGAAGATCCCGATGTATTTTCGGCTTGCCGACGGCAGAGCATTCGGCCTTGCGGGTTTGTGGGACCGATGGGAGAAGGGTGATGCTCCGCTCGAGACGTGCACCGTAATTACTACGTCAGCCGGCCCGCGCACGCGGCCCTTTCATCACCGCATGCCTGTTCTGCTCGTGGATGATGCTCAGACGGCGTGGCTCGACGGCACCGCCACACCGCGCGAGCTGTTACGAATGCTCAGATCCTACGATGCAGCTGATCTCGAGATGTACGATGTGAGCCGGCAGGTGAACAACACCGCGAACGATTCCCCCGACTGCATCTCGCCTGTGGAAGCGACCCCGGAAGGTGCGACTGAAAAGGAAGCGATCACGAAGCACACGAAGCACACGAAGAACAGCAGGAACACTGACGATACGGAGCAGTTTCTTTTGGGGGAACTGCTCGCGCCAGTACGGCCCCGATCGCCAGGCTGACTTAAACCCTCAAGAAACAAGTGCGCCAAAAGAAGTGAGGGCGCCTCGCGGCGCCCTCCGTGATCTTCGTGTGCTTCGTGGTCGCTTCCTCTTCAGTGAAGATCCGCCCGGGTTCAGACCTCTGCCTCGATGTTGACCGAGGTCTCCGCGATCTGCGTCAGAAGCTTGTCCGTATTCCCTTCTTCGTCGAGTGTCGCCTGCAGAAGGTCGGCCTGAGCTTCGTATCCGAGCTGCCTGGCGTACGTCCTCACGCATCCGTAACCCGCCATCTCGTAATGCTCCACGTGCTGAGCCGCGGCGATGAGGCCAGCGTCGAGCACGTCGGGCTCCGGTTTTTCCTTGATGAGCTCCTGACTTTCTTTGATCAGCCCTTCCATGCCAACGCACTTCTTTCCTTTCGGGCTGACACCCAGGTCATCACACACCTGCTCGACGCGGTGAAGGTGCACCTCGGTCTCCTTCAGGTGCCGGCTGAACGCCTGCCTCAGCTCATCATTCGATGATGCCTTGATCATCTTCGGAAGCGCCTTGATGATCTGATTCTCGGCGCTGTAGAGGTCCTTGAGCTGCTCTACATAAAGGTCTTTCAGGGTTTCCATTTCCATAGTGCTCTCCCGGATTTGCGGCGGTTGCCTCGTGAATCGTGTAGACAGCAAAGGCAATTGGAGTGCCATCAGCGATTGGACCGTGGGAACGCACGAACGATAGAAATGTGACCCCAGTGCTGCGCGAAAAATGTATGATTCGTACGGAACTGAGGACCAACTGAGGAGACGATTTGGAAAGCACCGGGTTGACAGGGCCGGATCTCGGCAACGGAATACCCGAAGCGGATCTCGCTCCGGGTTCGATTATCCTGGGCCACGCAGCCGGAGAGGCCGTGCTCGTCGCGCGGCAGGGTGACGAGATATTTGCCGTCGCTGCCGGATGTACTCATTACGGCGGGCCGCTCGCCGAAGGCCTTCTCGTGGGCACTACTGTGCGCTGCCCGTGGCACCATGCGTGCTTCGACCTGCGGACCGGCGCCGCCGTTCGCGCTCCGGCGCTCAACGATCTCGCCTGCTGGACGGTTGCGCGACGAGACGGAAAGATCGTGGTCGGCGAGAAGCGTGAGTCCTCACGGCCGGCGCCTGTGTCGGGACAGGGAGTTCGATCGCGTCCTGCCTCGGTTGCAATAGTCGGCGCAGGCTCCGCCGGAAACGCCGCGGCGGAGATGCTGCGTCGCGAGCGCTACGACGGGCCGGTAACGGTCTTCGATTCCGATCCGCTGGCGCCGTACGACAGGCCAAATCTTTCGAAGGACTACCTCGCGGGAAACGCACTGGAAGAGTGGATTCCCCTGCACCCGGCGTCGTTCTACGAGGAGCTCCAGATCGAGCTCGTGCTCGACAAGCCGGTGCATGCGCTCGATGCGGCCGCGCGCCGGCTCACGTTCGCTGACGGCAGCACCCGGGAATTCGGGTCGGTGCTGCTTGCGACAGGTGCATCGCCTATCCGTCTCGACATCCCGGTTGCCGGCGGTCCCGAGATCCGATATCTGCGCACTCTCGAGGATAGCCGCTCGATTATCGCCGCAGCGGGTCAGTCGAAACGCGCTGTAGTGCTGGGTGCGAGCTTCATCGGCCTCGAGGTTGCCGCGTCGCTCCGCACGCGGGGCCTGGACGTTCACGTAGTCGCGCCCGAGAATCGGCCGCTCGAGAAGGTACTTGGCCCCGAGCTGGGCGATTTCATCCGGAGCGTGCACGAGCAGCACGGGGTGAAATTCCATCTTGGACAGACGGCGACCTCGATCGAGCGCGGGACAATGACGCTCTCGTCGGGCGAAAAGCTGGAGACTGATCTAATTGTCGCGGGGGTCGGCGTCCGACCAAATCTGCACCTCGCTGAACAGGCGGGGCTCGACGTGGATCGAGGTGTGCTTGTGAACGAGTATCTCCAGACGAGCGCCGAAGGTGTATTCGCGGCGGGAGACATAGTGCGGTGGCGGGACCCGCACTCGGGGCAACGCATTCGTGTCGAGCATTGGGTTGTTGCCGAGCGTCAGGGGCAAAACGCGGCGCGGAACATTCTCGGTCAGAGAGTGCGCTTTGATGACGTTCCATTTTTCTGGAGCAACCACTACGACGTCGCGATAGGCTACACCGGGCACGCCGAAAAGTGGGATGCAATCGAGGTTGAAGGCAGCATCTCCGGTCAGGATTGCGCCGTCAGATTCCGACGCGCCGGAAAGACGATTGCGATCGCAACGATGGGCCGGGACCGTGAGAATCTGGAAGCCGAGCGTGCCATGGAGCTCGCTCTGGCGTGAGGCGGAGGTCAGAGAGGCCTGCACTTCGAGGAATCGACAGCCTCGCTCCACCACGCTCGCAGCTGGTCGGCATCCCCCTGCTCCCAGTTTTCCGGGACAGGAATCAATCTTCGCTTTTCGCCTCGTTCGCTCTCGAAGCACAGCCAGCCGCCTTCATATCCAGGCGCGACAACCGAGCGCGCTCTCTGGGGATGCCTGCGCCGATCGGGGACAGCCCTGCGGTCGCCTCCGGAATAGCTGGCATTCTTCACCTCCCGCCTGGTTTCGTGTCTCCTTTCCGCGGAGCTCGGGCTCACAAACCAGACTCCCATTTCTGACCGCTCTCATCACTGAATTCCCGGTAGCTCATTCTCACGTCCCGATTCGAACGGTTGTTTACACCGATTAAGTTGGCAAGTTGAGAGCCGCGACGGGGCGTTTTTCGGCGGAATTTGCACACCGTTACTGAAGTGCAAAGGGGTCGAATTTCGGCGGATTTTGCACGCCTTTGCCGAAGTGCCAAGGGGTCGATCGCTACCCTGGTTATGCTATGCTTTAACTTCGAAGCAGCAGCTCGGATCTGATCCCGCGACACAGCAGCTTCTCACTCCCATCGCGAGATATTCCGCGAGCAGGCTTTCGAGAATCTTGCATGCGGCTGCATGCTCCGAGGTCAGTGCGGCCAGCGGGCATGCCCTGCTGCGAATCACCATATGCCCGTTCAGGCGCCGAACCTCAGCGAGCCCGCCGAAGCCTCGAAGAAGCTGTGCGGCGGCTTCCACGCGCGCACGTTTTGTTCCGTCAGGATGAGGATAGCGTCGCCCGAGCGTTCTTCCTGTTTCCCGCATCCACGATCCGAGCTGTCGCGCTGAGCACTGTCCTTCGGCAACGCGGAGGAATTGAGAGAGAACCGGCAGGTAGATCGTCGAGAACTGGATCTCACCGTCGAGCGTGATGGAGTACAGTGCGGACGGCTTGCTCGCCGTGGGACGGCTACCCGTGCGAGCCGCGAGCTTCCAATCCTGGAGCTTGCGCAGCTGGTTCCGAATCGCGTTCGGAGTCAATCGAAGCGCCGCGGCAAGCTCTTCCACTGTCTTAGGCCCATCTCTGAGCTGCGCGAGCACCTTGCCGGCGGGGCTGCTGAATCGGACTAGTGTTGCCATTTATCGCTGATTTTGGTGAGCCAGACACTCGTGCTTCAGGGATTGTCCTGTCTAAACGTTCAAGAACCGCACCCTGTTGACGTCGTGCTGCGGGCGCTCGGCAAACATGCGAACGTGCGGCTCGAGATAATGCGAAAGGGGGGACTCGAACCCCCTTTCGCATCGATCTCCTGTGACACAACACTCTCCTACTCGACCCGCTCCGAGAAGCTCGGACGGAGCGGGTCGTGGCCTCTTCTTCTGACAGGGCTTCCGAGGGATCTCCGCGGCCCGAGCTACTGGCAGGGGTTTGGTGACGGGCCCGCATTAACGAGGACGTCGTGTGCAAGGATTCTCGCCACCCCGCCTTTGGACGTCGCCGTAATAGTATTTCGATAAGTCCCGAAGCGACTGACCTTCACGCGCACCCACGCAGTGCCGTTCTCGTCGAGAGTGCCTGTGAACGCCGCCTGTCCCGGCACAACCCCCCCGCCAGAAGGAACCCGATCTATGGGACCCTCCACCGTCATGGAGTACGTCGCTCCCGCCCGCGGCGGCGAGGTGGTAATGCGCTTGCACTCCAGCGATTGTCCCGCGATTCCGGTGTTGTGATCGAAACCACCGGCTGCACTCAGCGTAAACGGAGTAACGTCCAGGCACGCGAAAGTCAGCGAGCGGGTTTCGCCACTCCTGATCTCGACCGTCACGGGACCGGCCGGACAATCGACGTTGCGGTTGTCTTCATCTCCGTCCTCGGAACTGTTGACCGTGATCGTCGGGACCCCAGTGGGCACCTGCCGCTCGAATTCCCCGTTGGCGTCTGTCTGGATGTAATCAACAAACTTGTTTGTATCCGGGAAACCACTGGGGCTCACGATCTCGACCCACACGTTGGGTGCTCGCACACCGTCGACGGTGACTACGCCTCGGATTCTTCCGAGGAGCGGATCTGGATTGGTAAAATATGTCGCACCCCGTAACGCCTACAGTCACGACGGCAAACAGCCTGGTCAGGATGCGGCGCGATCGGTGAATCATGACTGCCTCCTGGTTTGCACCTTGGTTGGGTCTGCGCGACGATCCCTGCCGGCTCCAGCAGGGCGACGATCGCGCAGCACGCGAGCGCTGTGTGTACAACGTCCGTCTCATCGAGCACGCCGATTGATTCCGAAGCGTCCTATTTGCGCGGCCCGAAGGCCGGCCCGTGGTCGTACGTTGGTCCTCCGAGAAGCAACCCGAGCTCGGTGCCGTCGGGGCTCACCGTGAAAATGTCGGGATCGTCGGCGCTAACCCGGAAGCCAAAAAAGGCGACCTTCGACCCGTCAGGTGACCAGGCCGGTGACCAGTCTTCGCCGTCGTGATTGGTGAGCCGAACCAGGTTCGCCCCATCCGCGTTGATCGCGTAGATCTCGGTTGAGACGCCGTCGCCCTGCAGCCTCGAAACCATGCGCACGAACGCGATCCGGCTTCCGTCCGGCGACCAGCGCGGATCAGAATCCATGCGCGCGCCGGCATAGAGCACTGCTGCGCCTGAACCATCCGCGTTCATCGTCCAGATGTCGCCCCCGTCGCCCGTGACGCGGCGAAAGACGATACGCGAGCCGTCCGGCGACCAGTCGGCTTCGTGGTAGCCGTCTTTTCCGTCGGTCAGCCGCACCACGCCTGAGCCATCCGCATTCATTGTATAAATCTCCTTCGTGCCCTCGCGGTTGCTCCAGAACAGAATCCTGTCGCCGCGGGGCGACCACCTCGGGCGCACGGAGAGGCGCCCTGCGAGCACCGTCTCGTTTCCCGTGGCGAGATCGAGCACGGCGATGCCGTCCGCGGGCGTCTGATACGCGACCTTCCGACCGTCCGGCGACACGTGTGGCGAGAAGCCCTCCGCTCGAAGGCTCACGAAGTTTGTTCCGTCTGGATTCATCGCCATCAGTACGTTCCTGTTTCCCTCTGCGCGAACAAACACAATCTTGCCGGCCAGCGAGGTGGGAATGGTTGAAACCGGCGGAGGCGCGGGGGGCGTTGGTCCGACCGTCGAGCCCGCGCCTCCACTGCAATTGCAGGCGCCCATTACTGCCAATATGATGGGCAGTTTGGTAAGTGTCTTCATGAGAATGCGCTCCTCTATCTGATTGTTTTGGTTGTCCGTGTCATTCGCGATGCTATTGCTGGGGATAAACGACGTCACCAATGCTGACGGTACCGATTATTTCCACTCGATTGCCGTCGCCGAGGTGGCTGTTGTACCGCCACACCGCGACGTTCTTCGCGTGCACGTGAAGGGTGAAACCGGCTTTCGTGGGCACCACTGGCTGCGCGACCGCGATCCAATCGGTGTTATGCCAGATCCCCGCCTCACCATCGACGTCCTGCGCGTTGAGACGCATGTGGGTTATGCGGCCATTCTTTCCATTCTCGAGCTGCACCTGCAGCACGACATCATCCGTCAATGCGTACTCGGTGTAGGTTGCGCTGGCCCACAGTGGCGTCACTACGAGACAGCCGCTCTTGCCGAATACGACGGCCCATGCGTTAGGCGTAAACCCGGTCGATGGACAAGAGCTCGTGAGCGCGGGCGCATCTGCGTCCGCCAGCGCCAGATCGCCCTGCATTACGGAGGCTCCTGCAGTCGCGGGGGTCCCTCCCTTTGCCTGACGAAGCCTGCCGATGTCGAGCGGGCCGGGCGCAAGTGGATCGGTACAGCCTGGAATGGACAGCACGAGGAGAACAGTGGCGGCAATTGCGGCTATGGATCGGTTGCGGTGGTAGTCTTTCATGGTGCCTCCTGGCGACTGTGGGTCGGGTCATTCCGATCCCGTCGAGGGCGAATCTGGCGGTATCCGATTATCCGCTTCTTATTTCGCAGTTAAGCCGGGCTCGCACCGGCCAACCCGCCTCGACTCTGACATGATTGATCTGCGCGTTCTGGGCACTCTCGACCTCCGCGACAGCGAGAATGGCCGCCCGATCCTGGCCATCCTGGCGCAGCCCAAAAGGATGGCACTGCTGATCTACCTCGCTCTGGCCACGCCACGCGGGTCACATCGCCGCGAGACCCTGCTGCTTATGTTCTGGCCCGATTCGACTGAGGACCGTGCGCGCAACTCGCTCAATCAGGCCGTCTTCAACCTTCGCCGCGTGCTCGGCGAGGCTGCCGTGGTCGGCACCGGCGAGGAACTCCGCCTCTCGGACGAAGTCGTGCGATGCGATGCCGTGGAATTCGACCGGGTTCTGACGGCGAGCGACGCAGAGGGTGCGCTGCGGCTTTATGGCGGCGATCTCGTGCCCGGCTTTCACGTGGACGATTGCATCGAGTTCGAGCGCTGGCTCGACGACAAGCGACAGCAGTTGCGGGCGAAAGCCGTGGCCGCCGCGATCGGGCTCGCACAGAAAGAGGAGCGAAGCGAACACAGTGTCGCAGCGGTGGAGTTACTGCGTCGAGCCGCCCTGTGGGCTCCGTATGACGAGCCGGCCGTTACACGTCTTGTAGCGCTTCTCGCCCGGCTCGGGGACCGGCCCGGCGCGCTACGGGAGTACGACCGTTTTCGGAGCCTGCTGCAAGCGGACCTCGCGATCACGCCGTCTGCGGAACTCGACGCGCTCGTCGCGGAGATTCGGCGAGGAGAGGTTGCGGCGGCGTACCCGGTTGGAGCGCCCGGCCGCCGCGAGGCGGCGGGAGCGGACGCTTCCCGCCTGCCGGACATCCCATCGCGTCCGGAAGGCAGCGCTGCCCGTATACCGGCGTGGAGATCTGGAATGCGCCTGCGCGCGGCGGCAGCCGCGGTATTGCTGGCGATCGGGGCAGGTGCAGTCGTTCTGGCGCGCCAGTACGGAAAAGCGCGCGGACCCGCCGCAACCCCGCTCGACACGCGGCGCGTGCTCGTCGCGGCATTCGAGAACCGCACAGGCGATCGCGCCCTGGATCCCCTCGGCTACATGGCGGCCGACTGGATCACGCAGGGATTGGCTCGCACCGGGCTCGCGCGCGTGGTTCCGTTTTCGACAGTCGTCCAGGAGACGCCGCACCTCACCGCAGAGGGCTCCGCACCCGAGGTTGCGATCCCGACAGCGAACCGTCAGCTGGCGCGCCGCATCGGGGCGGGGATCCTGATTACCGGTGCGTATTATCGTGGTGGCGATTCGCTGGCGTTTCAGGGACAGATCGTTGACGTCGCCACCGGCGAAGTGCTGCGCGCCATCGAAGGCATTCGAGGCTCGACCGCGCAACCGGCAGCGGCGGTGGAGCAGCTTCAGAGGCGGACCCTCGGGACGCTCGCAACCTTGTTCGACCAGCGCCTGACCTCATGGCCTGATGTGGCGAGTCAGCCGTCGAGCCTGGAGGCGTACCAGCTCTTCTCGGATGGAATGGATCTTTTCCTGAAGGCAAATCGCGACTTTGGAACATCCGAGAGTCGGCGTCTCTACGGAGAGGCTGCGGCCAGCTTCGTGGCTGCGGCGCAAACGGACTCGGCTTTCGCCACTCCGCTGCTGTGGGCCGTTTACGCCTACATGAACGCTCGCGACTCCGCAGCTGCTGATTCTCTAATCCGGTCGCTAGAGCGCCAGCCGCTCTCGACGTGGAACCGCGCCGTGCTGAACCACCAGTTGGCGTTGCTGTCGCGCAACGCGGAAGCTCAATACGGCGCGGCGCGCGAGCTGGCCGAACTATCGCCTGATTCCGAGTGGCTGCTCAAGCTCGGCGTCGCCGCGTTCGACAGCAACCGCCCGGGGATTGCGCTTGACGTCTTCATGCGCATCAACCCCGATCGCGGCTGGATCAAAGAGTTTCCGTCATACTGGCGGCTCCGCTCGGAGTTACAGCACATAACGGGGAATTACAGCGCGGGACTGAAGGACACGCGTCGAGGCCAGCTCGCGAACCCCGGAGACACGTGGCTCCGCACACTCGAGCTCTGGGCGCTGGCCGCGCTCGGCAGAGACAACGAGATCCTGGAGCTCCTGGCGCCACGGTTGGCCGCGGGCGACGCGTTCGCCGCATGGCAGCTCACTACCGCGGTGGAGGAGCTGCGGGGACACGGTCATCGGAGGGCCTCGCGGCGCATCGTCCAATGGAGCCTGCCACTGGTGGAGTTGCTGCGGGATCCCGATGGACGCCCCAGTGCGCGCCGAGAGCGTGCCTATCTGCTGAATGAGGCGGGGCGAACTTCCGAGGCGCGGGTCCTTTATCGTGCGCTCGCCGCGGAAAGACCGGAGGAAGGTGAGTACCGCGTGCGCTCGGCGCTTCTGGCTGCACGTGAAGGTGACCAGCGCGAAGCAGTGGAGACATTGAACTGGCTGGGAACGTTGCGCGGCGCTGACCTGGGGCGTGTCGTCCCGCGGAGCGAACTCCGCTATTGGGGGTCGGCCGAGGGGTGGCACGCCGTGATGCAAGCGCGGCTCTTGGCGCAGACCGGGAATCCCGAGCGCGCCGTTGAGACGTTGCGCGTCGGTGTTTCCCGCGGTCTGAAGCACACGTACCTCCACCTGCATGACGATCCCGAGTTTGACCCGCTGCGACGGCATGCCGGCTTTCAGCAATTGTTGCGGTCGAAGGATTGAATACGTGCGCCGGTGCCACGCGCAAAATGCGAAAGGGGGGACTCGAACCCCCACGGGTTGCCCCACTGGATCCTAAGTCCAGCGCGTCTACCAGTTCCGCCACTTCCGCTTCACCACATTATAGAACACTGCCTTGACCTGCACCAACGCGGTGCGCGCTCGAATGGCGCAACGTCGTTCTCGGCGCCTCTGCGCCAGCACGCTGATCGTCCCGATCAAGAGTTCACAAGTCCAGGAGGTGACGCGCCGGTACCTCGCGCAGAAAACGAAACCGCCCTCAATGCACCGGGCATTGAGGGCGGCTCGAGGAATCAGCGGAGCTCAGCTACTCACCCGCCGATCCTGATATTCACCACTCGATTGCTGCCTTCCTGCCCGAGTGTCGTCACGTTGAAGCTCACGTAATCGCCCGGCTTCACCCTCTGAAGCACCTGCGTTAGATCCAACGGCGTCCGTATCGGACGACGCGGCCCAGGATATAGCAGCTCGTAGATAACGTCCCGTGTTCCGAGCTTCTGGTACGCCGGCCCGAGCGGGACGACGTCGGTCACCATCACACCCCGCTGATTGGGCGCCAGCTTTGCCTGCGCCGCGAGCTCCGCGGGCACCGGCTGGACCGACACGCCGAGCGTCGGGTTCACGGAGCCTCGGTTGGAGGTAGGAGAAACGGGCGCGGCCGCCGCGCTGCGAGCGGGCGTCTCGAGCTCGCCCAGCTTCACGCGAAACGACTTCTTCTGGCCGTAGCGCATGACGTCGATGTCGATATTCTCACCCGGCGCGTGATTTCTCACGATGCGTTGAAGAGTGCTCACGCGGTCAACGGGCTGTCCGTCGGCGGTGATGATGATGTCGCCAGCCTGCACGCCTGCGCGGGCCGCGGCACTCGTCGCCGACCCACCGAATCCTTCCACCTTCGCGCCGCGGATATCCTTCATCCCCGCGACCGCGGCGTCTTCAGGCGAGACCTCGTTGATCTGAATGCCAAGCACCGCAACACGCACGCGACCGTGAGCGATGATGTCCTCCATCACCTTCTTGGCAAGCGAGATCGGAATAGCGAATCCATAACCGGCGTTGACACCGGTGGGACTGGCGATGGCGCTCGTGATGCCGATCACCTCGCCGCGCGAGTTGACCAGCGGGCCTCCCGAATTGCCCGGGTTGATCGCAGCGTCAGTCTGAATCAGGTCGCTGATGGAATAGTTGGGACCGGTCCGGCTGCGATTGAGCAGGCCCGGAAGGCTCCGTCCCTTTGCGCTGATGATTCCCGCAGTGACCGTGAAGTCGAAGCCGAGTGGATTGCCGATCGCGAGCACCCACTCACCGACTCGAGTGTTGTCGTCGTTGCCGAGGGGCAGAGTCGGGAAGTCGCCGTTTCCCGTGATCTTGATCACTGCGACATCGGTAGTCGGATCATTGCCGACGACCTTCGCCTTGTAAGTGCGGTGATCGAGCAGCTGCACGGTCACCTGATCAGCGACGGTCGTCCGGTCGCTGGTCGTGACGACGTGATTGTTCGTCAGAATGTATCCGTCCTTCGACACTATGAAGCCCGAGCCGGAGCCGCCCTCGACCTGTGGCCCCTGCTGCCCGAACTGATCGAAGAAATCTTCCATTCCGGGCGGAATGGTGAGCCCGTTGGGAAGGGAACGCCTCCGCTGGCTCGTCTGCGCGGGGCGGCTTTCGGCCGAGATGGAGACGACAGCGGGCTTCACATGATCGGCGATTGTAACGAACGCGTTGCTCGCCTCCATGATCGGGGCCGTTGCCGATACCGATGGCTTGCTCTGGGCGAGGCCGAGCCGTGAAAGATCGAGGCCCCCCGACGCGATAATGAGCCCGCCAAGAAATGCGACCACGACGGCCAGGCCCCAGCGAGCACGAGATGAAAGTGAAGACATATATCTGGCTACCTTATCCAAAAGGGTTGAGTACTAATGTAAGACACCGGACGCCCTTGTCAGGTTGCGTCCGGCGTCCGTACAGCTTTCTTACTTCTTGTCGTCGACGATCTCGTAGTCGGCTTCGACCACGTCGTCGGCTTTTGCTCCGGCGCCATCCCCCTCGGGAGTGCCCGTCGGAGCGCCTTGCGGCTCTCCCTGGGAGCTTTGCGCCTGCTGCTGGTAGAACGACTGTCCGGCCTCGCTGAACACGCGGCTCAGCTCCTCCTGTGCCGACCGGATCTCGTCCATGTCGTCGCCGCGAAGCGCCTTGCGCGACCGCTCGATTGCCGAGTCGATGCGCGACTTGATGTCGGGTGAGACCTTGTCGCCCCATTCCTTGACGTTTTTCTCGACCTCGTAGGTCATCGAGTCCAGGCGATTACGGGCGTCGATCGCTTCGCGCGCCGTCTTGTCCGCCGCCGCGTTCTTTTCGGCGTCCTTGACCATGCGATCGATTTCCGCGTCGGACAAACCGCTCGATGCCTCGATGCGGATCTTCTGCTCCTTGCCCGTCGCCTTGTCCTTCGCCGTCACGTGCAGAATGCCGTTGGCGTCGATGTCGAACGTGACTTCAACCTGCGGCATGCCGCGCGGTGCCGGCGGAATTCCCGTGAGCTGGAATTTGCCGATCGTCTTGTTGTAGGTCGCGAGCTCGCGCTCTCCCTGGAGGACGTGAATCTCGACTGTCGTCTGATTGTCGTCCGCTGTGGAGAAAGTCTCGCTCTTCTTCGTCGGGATGGTGGTGTTGCGCGGGATGAGCACGGTCGTGACTCCACCGAGCGTCTCGATGCCGAGCGAGAGCGGCGTCACGTCGAGAAGGAGAACATCCTTCTGCTCGCCGGTGAGAACCGCACCCTGGATCGCTGCGCCGATTGCCACGACTTCGTCGGGATTCACTCCCTTGTTGGGCTCCTTCCCGAAGAACTTCTTCACGATCTCCTGAATTTTCGGAATGCGTGTCGATCCACCGACGAGAATCACTTCGTCGATCTCGTTCGGCTTGATGCCCGCGTCCTTGAGCGCCTGCTCCATCGGCGGAATCGTCCGCTGAATGAGATCGTCGACGAGCTGCTCGAACTTCGCCCGGGTGAGCGAATAGTTGAGGTGCTTAGGGCCGCTCTGGTCGGCGGTGATAAAGGGAAGATTGATGTCGGTGGACTGTGTGGTGCTGAGCTCCATCTTCGCCTTCTCGGCCGCTTCCTTCAGACGCTGCAGCGCCATCGGATCCTTCGAGAGGTCGATTGCCTGGTCGCGCTTGAATTCGGTGACGAGCCAGTCTATCACACGCTGGTCGAAATCATCGCCGCCAAGGTGCGTGTCGCCGTTGGTCGATTTCACCTCGAACTGCCGCGATCCCTCGACGTCGTACAGCTCGAGGACCGAGATGTCGTACGTGCCGCCGCCAAGGTCGAACACGGCGACCTTTTCATCCTTCTTCTTGTCGAGACCGTAGGCGAGTGCCGCGGCCGTCGGCTCGTTGATGATTCGGAGGACGTCGAGACCCGCGATCTTGCCGGCGTCCTTCGTCGCCTGGCGCTGCGAGTCGTTGAAGTAGGCGGGAACAGTGACCACGGCCTTTTCGACCTTGTAGCCGAGATAGTCTTCGGCAGTCTGCTTCATCTTCTGGAGGATCATCGCCGAGATCTCGGGCGGCGAGTAGCGCTTGCCCTGAACCTCGACCATCGAGACGTCGTTCGAGCCGGGAACTACTTTATAAGGAACGCGCCCCGCCTCTTCCTTGACCTCACTCATCTTGCGGCCCATGAACCGCTTGATCGAGAAGACCGTGTTCTGAGGGTTGGTGACGGCCTGCCGTTTAGCGATCTGGCCGACCAGGCGCTCGCCGTCCTTCGTGAAGCCGACTACGGAGGGGGTCGTACGACCGCCCTCGGCGTTGGGAATGACGACCGGATCGCCGCCTTCCATGACGGCGACGACCGAATTCGTCGTACCCAGGTCGATTCCAATTACCTTGTCTGCCATGTATTCCTCTTAGTGGGTGATGCTTTTTGGTGGTCCCCCGTAAGAGGCAATCCCGGGGCCGTTAATCTCTGCCAAAACGGCGCGATTTCCGGACCAGACGACCGAAGTCTGGCCGGTTTCTCGCTGATATCGAGCCGATGTCAGATTCGCACGCCAAATGATACCACTCAGCGACGAGCATCCGACACTTCGTACGCCTGTCATGACGTACGCAATACTCGCGACGCTCGTCGGGACGTGGGTATTCGTCCAGGGCGCCGGCTTCAACCAGCAGCAGCTCGCCATCAGCATCTGTAACCTTGGCATGGTGCCTGGGGAGATCACGCACCAGGCGAGGCTTGGGACCGGCGTTCCGCTCGGCGACGGCCTGGCCTGTGTCATCGATGATCAGCAGGTAAACATCCTAACTCCAGTCATCTCCATGTTTCTGCATGGAGGTTGGGGGCATCTGCTGGGCAACTGCCTTTTTTTCTGGGTGTTCGGCAATAATGTCGAAGACAGCATGGGCCGCGTCCGCTTCGTCGTCTTCTATCTGCTCTGTGGGCTCGCGGCCGCGGCGACCCACATACTTGTTCAGCCGGGCTCGCCGGTGCCAACCGTTGGTGCGTCCGGGGCGATTTCCGGGGTGCTCGGCGCCTATCTTGTGCTATATCCCAAGGTACGGGTGCGAATGCTCTTTTATTTCCTTGTCTTCTTCCGCGTGATTCCGGTTCCGGCCTGGGCCGTACTGCTTTGGTGGTTCGCGTGGCAGGTGATCAGCGGCCTGCCAGAGCTCATGAGCGTGCGCCCTGAAGTCTCGGGTGGCGTAGCGGTCTGGGCGCACATCGGCGGCTTCGTCGCCGGACTGATACTCGTGAAGCTGTTCGAGAATCCAGCGCTCGTAGCGCGTCGTGATATTCCTGCGGACCTCCAGCCACGGTACAGATAGTCATGACCTACGATCAATCGCTTTTCATAAATCGTGAGCTGAGCTGGCTCGAGTTCAACGCGCGTGTGCTGCACGAGGCGTTCGATGACCGGAACCAGCTTCTCGAGCGACTCAA
This sequence comes from Gemmatimonadaceae bacterium, assembly GCA_035633115.1. Classification (NCBI taxonomy): domain Bacteria; kingdom Pseudomonadati; phylum Gemmatimonadota; class Gemmatimonadia; order Gemmatimonadales; family Gemmatimonadaceae; species Gemmatimonadaceae bacterium. The sequence goes on from DASQFN010000045.1 coordinate 171,460, forward strand.
GTTCCTGGCGATTTACAGCACCAACCTCGACGAATTCTACATGGTTCGAGTCGCCGGCCTGCGGCGCCAGGTTGCGACGGGAGCGCGGCTCACTCCGCCCGACGGGATGACTCCGCAGGAGCAGCTCGACGCGATCCAGGAGCGCGTGAGCCGGCTTGTCCGGGATGCGCGTCACTGTCTGCATGATCTTCTGCTGCCGGCGCTGGAAGAGCAGGGTATCAAGCTCGTCGGCATGACTGACCTCACATCCGCCGAGTGGCAGGCGGTGGACGAGTTCTTCGAGACGCAGGTCTTTCCGGTTCTGACGCCTCTCGCCGTCGAGCCGGGCCAGTCGTTTTCGTACATCTCGAATCTTTCGCTGGCTCTTGCCGTCGAGCTGTACGATCCGGAGCGCGGCGTCGAGCATATCGCGCGCGTCAGGGTTCCAAAGACGCTTCCACGCTGGGTACCCGCCGGTCGCGACCTCACGTTCATTCCGCTCGAGCAGGTAATCGGCGCGAATCTAAGCGCGCTCTTTCCCGGCATGGAGGTCAGGAGCTACTACTCGTTTCGCGTGACGCGCTACTCCGACCTCGAGCTCCCGAATTTCGAGGAGGACGACGACCTCCTCGCGCTCATCGAGGAACAGGTATTCCAGCGCCGATTCGCCGAAGTGGTCAGGATCGAGGTGCAGGAGGGAATTCCGGCGTCGTTACGGAAGCTGCTCCTCGAAGAGCTGCAGGAGGACCGGCCGCCTGAGATGCCCCCGCTGACGGATGACGACGTCGTCGAGACTGGTCCTTTGCTCGACCTGGGAGACCTGCACGCGCTGGCCGTGCTGGAGATTCCCGAGCTTCGTGATCCACCGCTGGTGCAGCACACTCCCGTCGAGCTGCGCGATCCGTCGCGCTCGATTTTCGATGTGATCTCCGAGCGGGACGTTCTCGTTCACCATCCGTTCGACGCGTTCTCGACGACTGTCGACCGCTTCGTGACGAGCGCCGCCGCCGACCCCGACGTGCTCGCGATCAAGATGACTTTGTACCGGACCTCCGGCGACACGGTGATCGTGCGCGCGCTGACGGACGCCGCGAATCGCGGCAAGCAGGTAACGGTGCTCATCGAGCTGCAGGCGCGGTTCGAGGAAGCCAACAACATCGCGTGGGCGCGGACGCTGGAGAGCGCGGGGGTGCACGTCTCCTACGGGCTCGCCGGCCTCAAGACCCACAGCAAGACTACGCTCATCGTGCGCCGCGAGGCCGGCGGGATCAGGCGGTACGGCCACATCGGCTCCGGAAACTACAATTCGAAAACCGCGCGCACGTACACGGACATCGGCTTGTTCACTTCGAGTCCGTCAGTGGGAGCCGACCTCACCGACCTGTTCAACGCGCTCACGGGTTTTTCGCGGCAGAGCCTGTTTCGAAAGCTCATCGTGGCGCCCGCCAACATGCGACGCCGGTTCATTGAGCTCATTGCCAGGGAAGCGGCGGCGGCTATGGAAGGACGCTCCGCCAGGATTATCGCGAAAATGAACTCCCTGGTCGACGCGGAGCTCATCGACGCGCTTTACTCTGCGTCGCAGGCGGGCGTGGAGATAGACCTGCTCGTGCGCGGGATCTGCTGTCTCCGCCCCGGAGTCAGCGGGGTGAGTGACCGGATCAGGGTGAGGAGTCTAGTCGGACGATTTCTGGAGCACTCTCGCGTTTTCTTTTTTGCGAACGGCGGGAACGAGGAATACTACTTCGGATCATCCGACTGGATGCCGCGTAATCTCGACCGCCGGGTCGAAGCGGTGGCACCGGTCGACGACTCTGATCTGCGGGCCCGCCTCTGTGCACTCCTGAAGCTCTGTCTCGCCGATAACACGCTTGCGTGGGATCTGGCCCCGGACGGCGCTTACACGCAGCGTCATCCGGAAGGAGACAGGGAGATAGCGACGCACGACCTGCTTGTTGGCGATCCGTGGGGACTCTCGGCCTTTACCGAGCCCGAAGGGAAACCAGAAATACCGGAAGCAGCATCAGAAGATGGGGAAGCAGCCTCGACGACCAGACTTCAGTCCGCTTTGCCGTCCTCGTCCTCGTAGGTAACAACCTTTCCATCGGGCGCTACGATCTCCACTCGAGCGTCTGCCACGCGCGAGAGCAGCCTGGATTTTCTGGCCGCACCCCACAGCTCTAGACGAATGCCCACCGCCTTGGGATTCGGGATGGCGGTAAGACGGAGAGCACGCCTCGTCCAGCGTACTCGCACACTGTCCACGGCCCCGGCGTGACCGCGGTCGAATCCATCCGCAACTCTCAGAATCGCCGAAAGCCGGACCACCTTCGCGCGCAGAGCGGCGTCGAGTGAGACGAAGTTCTCGTGCCGCTTCTTGGGCGCTGCACCGCGGTGATATCGCGCGACATTCGCGACAACCATCTGGTCGGCAGGCGTCATGCCGAGCAGCTCCGCGTGCTGCACCAGGTGATAGGAATGCTTGTGGTGCTTCTCGTAGTTGATGTGGTAGCCGATGTCGTGCAGGAGCGCAGCGTCAGCCAGCAGCTGTCGCTCGTCGGCCTGGCATCCGATGCGCTGGCCGATTGCGTCGAAGATCTGCAGGGCAAGCTTCTGTACGTGACGTGCGTGCGGTCCCTCGTAATGTGATCGCTCTGCCAGCTCTTTTACGGAACGCTCGCGCGCTTCACCAGGATCCGCCACCGTTGGAGTGACGCGTGCCGCCTCGAGAAGGATGCCCTCGCGAATGCCGTATGCCGACACAACGAGCTCACGTGCCTCGAGACGAGCGAGGACCTCGGCGCCGACTGCAAGTCCGGCAACGATAATGTCGGCGCGCTCCTTGTTGAGCCCCGGCATCAGCGCGCGCTCTGTGGGTGACATGCTGGCGAGAGTGTCGACTATGTGCTCGAGATCGACGCGCGGGACCACTGTTCCGTGGATCGTGCGCGCCGTTTCCATTCCCTGACGCGCGAGATGGATGCTCGCGAGGTTGGTGAACGTTCCACCCGATGCGATGATGCGAGCACGGCCCCAGTGGCGCGCCGAGAGCTGCTTCGAGAGCTCCCGGCGAACGCGCTTGCGCAGGCGGACCACGCCCTTCATTCCGCGATTGTCGGTGAGAAACTCCTCGGTCATCCGGATCGCCCCGAACGGCAACGAGATAAAGCGATCCACGAGACCGTCGGCGCTGAGGACCAGCTCGAGCGAGCCGCCGCCGATGTCCATGATCACGGAGCGGCCGGCGGCAAGATCAAAGTGTGCAAGCGCGCTGCGAAAGCTGAGTCGTGCCTCGTCCTCGCCATTGATGACTCGGATCTTGAGCCCTGTCTCCTCCCTTACGAGCGCGAGAAACTCCTGCCTGTTGCTCGCTTCCCGCACAGCGCTGGTGGCGACAACTTCGATCCGACGGCAGCCCTGCTGCTTCGCCAATGCCGCCATGCGTGCGAGGGCGCTCAAAGCATTCTGCATCGCTGGTCCGCTCAGCGCTCCCGTGCGCTCCACTCCGGCGCCAAGCCTGGGAGCGGCTTTCATTTCGTCCACGACTCTGATCGCGCCGTTGGCGCCGACGTCGGCGATAATCTGCCTGATGGAGTTCGATCCGATGTCGATCGCGGCAATGCGCGTCGAGCTGTCAGCGCTCGGCGTCGGTGGCTTGTTCGAGCTCACCGTCAGCTGAAGGTTTCGCGTTGCCTGCGTCATTGCGTCATAGCGTAACTAGTGACATATCCGGCCGCCCGGATCCCAGATTCGCCCCTCCGTGTCCAGAAAAGCATGACGGTATTCCCCGTCGCCAAGCGTGAGTTTCAGAACCCCAAAATGGCCTTGAATCTGCACAGCCGAGCTTGGCGACAGCACACTGCGTACTCCTCGAAGGTCCGCCCCGCCGGTCCCCACGATTATCTGCGTGATGCCCCTTACGGTATCGGGGACGCCCGCCGGAGTCTGCGGATAGAAGCGCTCGTAGTGATGCTCATGACCGTTCACCACGAGATCGACTCCCGCCTCATACAGAATCGTCCACAGCCCGTGCATTTGTGGACTGTCTCCGTGGCTTCCCGAGCTGAAAAGGGGCTTATGAAAATACGCCATCGTACATGGCTTCGCGTGATCCTTGAGGTCTTTGCGGAGCCACTCTTCCTGTCCCGCATCGGCGACTGAGCCAACTGTCAGCTCGCTGTTCAACGCGATCACATGCCATTCCCCGAGGTCATAGCTGTAATACCCCTTACCTGCCGGGCCGGCTCGTTCGCCAAAGTACCTGTAGTATCCCGTGCCGCTCCGCATCTCGAAATCGTGATTGCCCGGCGTTGGATGAATCCATTTCATGATGGATCTCGCTCTATTCCCCCACGACGGCGTGAAGCACCGCACGAAGAAATCGTCGTACCCTCTCGCGCCGGACGGATACGCATTGTCGCCGACGGTAAAGACCGCGTTCGGTACGTTCGCGGCGCTGTCGGCCTTGAGCACGCTGTCGACAAGCACTGCTGTTGCTTCATCTCCGACGCTCCCGCAGACCGCAATATCGCCGGCGCCGATCATCACCGCAGCGCCGGCGAGAGCGATCTCAGCAGCAGAAGCGCCGGCCGCTGGCGGCGTCTTGATCTCTGGAGGACAGGCGACGCCGAATAACGGAATCACGGCGAGCAGCATCAGCGACCGATTCCGCAGCGTAATGCCCGATCGGTGCCTGCGATTGCCCTGCGACGGACTCGTTATGGCTGTTTCTCTGCTTGCCTCAGAATGCAAACCCAAGACTGGTGAGGACGCGACGGTCGGGATTGTTCGTGTAAAGAACCGTGAGGCTGGTCTCGGGCCTGATGATCCCGATCCAGAATCCTGCCCCTGTGCCTTTGTGCCACCCGCCCGGCGATTCACCATCAACATAAACCCGCGCCATGTCGACGAAACCAAGAGCGCCGACGTCCAACGGAAGAATCAAGGGAAATTTCGCGATCGGAACGCGGAGCTCGCCACTGCCGTACAGCGAAGCGGCTCCGGCATATCGCTGCCGGTGCTCTGTACGGAGGGAGTTCGACCCGCCAATGAAAGCCGCGTCGAAGTAAGGGAATTCGCCGAACAGCTTTTTCCCGCCTGCCCGGAGGGCCACTACAGGACGCGTCAGCATGGGCACGGTGAGATACGCTGTCGCGACCGCCGCGAGCTCCTCGTACGCGCTTTCCGCGTCCCACATGCCGGGGTAATAGCTCCCGGTCAAATCCAGGGTTCCCCAGAATGGCGGATCCTCCGGCGGAATCACTGTAAAGGGGCCTTTCGTCACTCCGGTATCGATGGTCATCCGGGTGTCGTGATAGAGCTTGAGCTGGAGCCCGGCCTGACCGAAAGTCGCGAAGCCGTACGGCCGCTCCTGCGCTATGAACCGATTTACGGCGCTATCCGTCGTCGTATAGCGCACGATCGGCCCCAGCGACACATCGCTCTCGGGACCAAAGGAGAAACCCACCGCGGGGCGGAAGCTCCATTGCCGCTGTCGCACGTCGTAAAAGTCTCCCGTCAGGTTCGGCACGTCGTTTCCGAACCCGCGGAATTCAACGACCTCGAGCTGCGTCATTCTCGCCGCTGTGGGAATGTGAAGACCCGATTCTGCGAACCGGTTGTCCGTGTCGAGGCCGATGTCGAAACCACGGATTGTCGTCGAATACGCCGCTGTCGCTTTGATCATGCTGGCGTACGGGATCTTTCGGAAGCCGTATTTGTAGCGCGCGATGCCGATCTTCGGGACCAGGCCCAGGCCGTGACCGGTCTTGATGCCGACGACTGGACGGATGCTTGTGCCGCGGTCACGCTTCGGGGGAATCAGGGTGCCGTACGCGCTGACCCACGGACGGCGATTGAAGTCGAGCAGAGATTCGTCGACCTCCTCTTCCTCCTTTTCTTTCCCTTCCTCTTTCGGCTTATCGGCTTTTCCCTGCGCGCCGGCGACATCGGGCTTGTCCGTTTTGTCGGCGTTTTCGGTCGTATCGGGCTCGTACCTGACCCCGCTCACACTCCCAACGTCATAGAGCCGTGTGGGGTTGCTCCGGCCCCCGACCGTGGAGGAATCCACCATCGAGTTCTCGCCGTTGCCCCCGATGATTCGCACGGGAATGCTCTGCTGCACTCGGCCTGTCACGAGCGCGACGTCATTGCCGCCGTGCAGGTAAAGACGGATTTCCCTTGTTTCCCGTGCGTCGAAGCGGCGCACGAAGTACGGCGGGTTGCTTCCCGACTGGAGGCTGACGTCGACGAATCCGTCGCCCGAGCGGACTGCGGTTGCCAGCTCGTCACCGTCGGTCGCGTGGACGTCCGCAACGGAGAAAAGCGTTTGGTAGTAACCGAGCGCGGTTGCCGGGAGCTGATCCCGGCGTGCCTTGAGCCTGGCCACAATCTCCGCGAAGGTGCCGGCGTATTCCCGAGGCATGCCGCGCACCGCCTCCTCGATAACCGAATCGTTTACGCGTTGAACGATGCTGCGAGCCACCGAATCCCAGACCGATTTCTCCAACCCGACGAGGAGTCGGCGGTCGAACTCTATGGCGTTGTCGAACAGACCGGTAATGGGAGGATATGTGCTGTCGAAAGTCACGAGGCTGGGCAGGGCAAGTCGCGCGAGCCCGAGAAGCGTCCCACCGTACGAGACAAAGACCTTGTCCCGGTCACGGGAAATTGGAAACCATGGGCCGCCTGGGCGGAGTCGCGCCCATTTCCACTGACCCGGATGACGGTCGTTATCGTTGAGCAGCATGTCGACGAGTCTCACCGTCAGCATCGCACGCGCATCCACGACGTGCACCGGCTCCTTGTTTATGTTCTTGAGCAAGTCCTCGGTGTTGGTGATGTCGACGGCGCGCGCGAACGCCGGAGTCGGATGGGGGGTGCTCGGATACTCCTCGATTGTGCCGAGTATTCCTCCGAACTCCTTGCGGAACTCGCCGAGGAGCGGATCGTCGGGCATCATTACGACAGTCGGGTTGGGATGGAGCACCCCGGTGGCATTCAGGAACGGCGGAGCTGCGACGGGCGCCGTCGGGTGTGAGGCGCTGCGAAGGTCGAGGCCTATGCTCTTGATGATTGTGCCGTCGAAGTAGTCCGGCATGCTGAGCAGTCTCTTGTAAATCGGCCGGAACACGTACTCCGAGCTGTCGGGCGCCATGAAGCGCAGGTTATTGGACTGCTTGCCGCCTCCCATCTTGGTTGGCTTAATGCCACCGGCAAATCGTCGCAGATCCAGAACCGGTACGCTGATAGGCGTTTCCCAGAGATCGCGGTAGTTGTCGCCGAGAAGCGCGCGGTGGAGGCCGCCGGCTTCGTACGCCGTGCTCGCCGCGACGACTGTGTCCTTGATGGCTGGCGGCGAGGAGGTCGCTTGCGACAGCGCGCTCGTCGGCGAGTATATGCTCAGAAGAAGGCCGATTGCTATGGTAAGGCGGACGTTCAGGATCATGGGCGCCAGCGATAAAGTGTGATAGAGGCGGGTGAGTTCGACGCTTCGTCGCTAACGATGAGGAGGTTGTCGCTCGTGATGGCGACGCCCTCCGGCTGCGGGTGTTTGCCGGGCAGCTCTTCGGAGCGCTCGACCTGGCCCGCGGGAGTGATCTCGATCAGTGCCTTTTCCTGGGATGAGATGAGAACGTAGTTGCCCGTTGCAGGATCGATCGTGATATCGGACGGATGCACGCCTTTCCAGCCGTTTGATCCGACGGCTTCGGACATCGGAATGCTGAGCATGGTGAGCCTTGCCGAATCCGGTCCCTGAAGCCGCCACCGATAGATCACCAGCTGGTCGCGCGGCAGCTTCTTGGTAGTGCGCTTGCACGGCATGACCAGCCACGCGCTGTCGCGCTGGAACGCGACGCCTTCGAACTCGCACTCCTTGCCCAGCCGCGTGTCGATCGTAGAGTAGCGAACTGCGGCATCGTTCGCTCCCTCCCTGAATTGATAAAGCGTGCCGTTGCTGGTGATCATGTAAATGTCGCTGCCGGCAAAGGTTATTCCCTCGAAGTCACCGGCAAGGCCGCTGCCGATTGTGAACTTTTTGAGAACTACGCCAGTCTTGGGGTTCAGCACAGTGACCCTGGCAAGCTCATCCCCATGCGCAAACAGCCTGCCGTCAGGTGTCAGCGCGATTCCCGAAATCTCCTGAAGCTCGGGTGGCATACTCCACATCGCCACGGGCGTCATCTTTCCCGGAGTCGAGTCTGCCTGTGCAAGACGGCGCTCCAGCAGTTGTTCCCGCTCCCGCTCCGCGGCCTTGATCTGTGCCGCGCTTGCCTGAGCGGACTCGCGGCAACCTGAGGCGGCGGCAACTGCGCCGAGGACGAGTCCGAGAAGGCGGGCTGCTCTCAAGACTTTTTCCCGTCCTGACTCTGAAGCGGCTCCGCAAGCTCGAGATCCGCCGATGCGATCATGCCGTCGGAGTTGTTGTGAATTGCAGTCAGCACTTCGTCCCGCGGTACAGTCTTCTTCAGGCGCAGCAGATAATAGATCTGCGAAGGCTTTCCGGTATTCTGCACGACCTCGTCGAGCTTCCAACGTTTCGTCAGCTTCTGGAGCACCATCTCTGCCTGAGCCTGCGCTTCCGGGACATAGTCCGTGCTGATGGTCAGCACAGCGTTGTAGCGGGGCTTCTTGCTCTTACTCCCGATGACCTTGCGCACGCGGTCGAAACGGTCCGCCAGCACATCGGCCTTCTCAGGCGTCAGCGAGAGGACGAGATCACGGTCGGGGATCTCGTGTGCACCAGTCTGGCTGGCAAGACTCTCCAAGGGCCCAGCCCACTGCGAGGAGGCGGTAGGCGTGAGGATGTTTCTGCCGTAGTCGTACCGCCAGGTGAGAAGCAGCAGAAGGTTGAAGACGATCGAGACGATCGCTCCCACGGCAAGTGACTGTACTCCCGCGGCGAACCCGACGCCGATGCTGAGGAAGACGAACACGAGATCACGCGTGTCACGCAGATTCGTCCGGAATCGCACTGCACCAACGACGCCGGCGAGGCTGAAGGCGAGAGCCAGGCTGTTCTGCACCACGATGATGATTCCAGCGACGACGATCGGCAGTATGATCAGCGTCTGGACCAGAGCCTGACTGTGACCCGGTATCGGGCGCGCCGACATGTAGACCCACGAAACGGGCAGCATCAGCACGATCGTGCCAAGGAGAATGAGGAGTGTGACGATCGAGACCTCCCCCAGCGAACCGGCACCAAATCCGGCAACGCCTCGTTCATCGGCCACGAGCGCGTCGGGGAGGAGCTGCGGGCTACCTGCCGCCGTGTCTACACTTTTCCCCGCGACCTGGCGAATTATGTCGGGGAACAAATACCATAGAACAGCGACGACCACGGCGACGACTGCATAGTAGGCAAATAGTCGTCGCAGGGGACGGTCGGAGCCCTGTGTCATGATATCTATGATCTGCTTGAGCACGATCATGGTGCCCTCCAATGCAATTTGGACGCCGGTTTGACGCTGCAGTGTGCTGAGCAGTGGCTCGCTACGCAATGGCGGGGTAAATTCCGGGCTCGCCCGCCGCTACGGCCCGATAAAACCCGCCAAACTGGGAAACATCATTGAAGCTCATTCCACGTGACGAACAGTTTTACGACATGTTCCTGGCCGTTGCGCAGCGGCTCACTGGCTCGGCAACGCTGCTTCATGAGGTGTTCAAGAACCCCGCGGCGCTGGAGGAGAACGTTGCGCGGATCAAGGCGCTCGAGCACGAAGCCGACAATCTCACGCACGATGTGGTCGACCGCATCGACACGACGTTCGTCACGCCCTTCGACCGCGAAGACATCCACGAGCTGGCCCGAGCGCTGGACGACGTCGTCGATCTGATCGACGGCGCGGCGCGCCGGACGGCCATCTTTCACATCAAGGAAGCGACACCGTTCGGCGTCACGCTGTCCGACGTCCTGATGCGCTCGGCCCGTTGCATCGAAGAAACCGTCGCGAAGATGAAGGATCCAAAGGTGGTTCATGCCGGCAATCGCCAACTGAAGCTGCTGGAAGAGGAGGGAGACGCGATCTATCACGACGCGCTCGAGGGCCTGTTCGCGCAGACTACCGATGCGATTCTCGTCATCAAGTGGAAGGAGCTGTACGACAAGATCGAGGACGCCATCGACCACTGCGAAGACGTCGGCAGCGTTCTGCGCAGCATCTCACTCAAGAACGCATAAGCCGTGCTTTCCTACGTAGTCGCGATCATCGTCGTGGCTCTTGTCTTCGATTTCATCAACGGGTTTCACGATTCGGCGAACTCAATCGCTACGATCGTCGGCACGCGCGTGCTGAATCCTGTTGCGGCTGTGATCTGGGCGGCATTCTTCAATTTCATCGCGGCGTTTTTCTTCACGACGGCCGTGGCCAAAGCGATCGGCAAGGGCCTGATCGATTTGAACATCGTGACCCCGAGTGTCATCCTGGCGGGCCTGCTCGGGGCAATCGTGTGGGATCTCATCACGTGGGCGTACGGGATTCCGTCGAGCTCGTCGCACGCGCTCATTGGCGGGTATGCCGGCGCGGCGATAGCCAAGGCGGGAATGGCCGCGATCCTGTGGGGTAAGAAATGGATCGAGACGCTCTCCTTCATTGTTGTCTCGCCGCTGTTCGGCTTCACTCTCGGCTTTTTGCTGATGGTCCTCGTCTACTGGACGTTCAGCCGAACGAGTCCCTCGCGAGTCAATAAGGTTTTCAAACGCGGGCAGCTCCTGAGCTCGGCAATGTTTTCTCTGGCACACGGCAGCAATGACGCGCAGAAGACGATGGGCATCATCGTCGGCCTCCTGGTCTCCGTCGAGCCGCTTCTCGCAAAGGAGACGGGCTGGCTGGCCCGTCTTTACGTTCCGAACGCCGATAACATTCCTCTCTGGGTCGTCCTTTCGGCACACACGGCGATCGCGCTGGGAACTTTGTTTGGCGGCTGGCGAATCGTCCACACGATGGGCTCACGCATCACCAAGCTGAGGCCGGTTGGCGGCTTCTGCGCAGAGGGTGCCGGTGCCATCAGCATAATCATGGCGACAAACCTCGGGATTCCGGTCAGCACAACGCACACGATTACTGGTGCGATAGTCGGGGTCGGAGCGACCAACCGGCTCAGCGCGGTGAGATGGGGTGTGGCGGGCAGGATCGTATGGGCATGGGTTCTGACGATTCCCGCATCCGGGCTTATCGCCGCAGGGTGCTATTACCTGCTCGCCGCGTTCGTGTCGGTGTAAGATCTCAGATGCTTCGTCCACCCGGAGCTTCGGCCGCAGCACTGCTCGGCGCTTTTGCGATCGTCTCGTGCACTACGGCTGCGCCGCCGCGTCTGGGCCCTGAGACAGGAGATACCCGCGATATCGTCGTCGTGTCGACAACGGACGTGCATGGGCGAGTAAGAGGCTGGGACTATTACGCGGATTCGGCGGAATCGCTGCGCGGGTTGACGCGAGCCGCAACAATCGTCGATTCCGTGCGCGCGGCGAATCCGGGGAGTGTGATTCTCCTGGACGCCGGCGACATGCTGCAGGGTAACCCGCTCGCCTACGTCGCGGCGCGCGTCGCACCGGAGCGCCCGAGCCCGATAGTGAGCGCCATGAATGTCATGCGGTACGACGCGGCCGCGATAGGCAACCACGAGTACAACTACGGAGTTCCGTACCTCCAGCGCGCAGTCAGAGAAGCGCGCTTTCCGTTCCTGTCGGCCAACACATATCGGCCCGATGGCACGCATGCATTCAGGCCGTGGACGATTGTCGAGCGCCGAGACGTCAGAGTCGGAATCATCGGGGCGACCACGCCCGGAGTGATGATATGGGATGCGGAGAACGTGCGTGGCCGCGTAAGGCTCGGCGATATAGTCCCCGCAGTGCGATCGGCGGTTCGCGAGGTGAAGGCGGCAGGTGCACACGTGGTTGTGGTGACGATCCACTCCGGACTGGCCGGGCCGTCGAGCTACGACACAGTCGCGACTGGAGTTCCGAGCGAAAATGTATCAGCGCGGATTGCGCGCGAGATCCCGGGCATCGATCTCGTCGTCTTCGGCCACTCGCACAGAGAGACACCGGAGCTGAGAATCGGCACGACGCTCCTCGTGCAGCCCAAGAACTGGGCGACGAGTGTCGGCATTGCGCACCTCAATGTGGTCCCGAGCGGTGCGGGCTGGCGAGTTGCCCGATCGCGGAGCACGGTCGTGCAGGCTGCGCGGCACGCGGAGCACGCGTCGGTGGCTGCCGTCACAGCGGAGAGCCACAGGCGGACCGTGGCTTATGCGAACACGGCGATCGGCTCGACGCCTGTTGCGTGGAGGGGAGACTCTGCACGCCTGCGCGACACTCCACTCATCGACTTCATTCTCGAGACTCAGCGCAATGCGGCCGGGGCCGATCTCGCTTCGACTGCTGCGTTCACGCTCGATGCGTCACTCGATGCCGGGCCGGTCACCGTCGCAGAGCTAGCCAGACTCTATCCGTACGACAATACGCTCCGGGCCGTGAAGATCAGCGGGAAACAGCTCCGCGATTATCTGGAGTTCAGCAGTCGTTATTACGCCTCGGTGGAACAAGGGCCCACGGGCTCGCGGCCGGTGGTCGATCCTGCCATCCCAGGCGACAACTTCGATATTGTCGCCGGCGCTGACTACACGATCGACCTTACCCGGCCGGTCGGCTCGCGCATCACCGCGCTCACAGTGAAGGGGAGACGGGTTGCCGAGCGCGACAGCTTTACCTTGGCGCTTAACAACTACCGGCAGACGGGCGGTGGCGGATACGCAATGCTCAGCGGTGCTCCGGTTGTCTACGACAAACAGCAGGAAATCCGCCAGCTGCTGATAGACCAGGTGCAGACCCGACGAACCATCCGCCCCGAGGATTTCTTCACGCAGAACTGGAGGCTTGTGTATCCCGGTAGTGCGAGTGGCGCGGCGCCATCGGGCGGTACCGCCGGCGACGTGGATCGATCCACTCCGCTCGCTCCCGGCACGCCCCGTCTTCGCATCATCGCGACGAACGACTTTCACGGGGCGCTCGAGCCGCGAGCTGACGCGGGCGGCGTGATGCGCGGCGGTGCGGCATATGTCGCGGCGATGATCGAAGCGGCGCGAAAAGAATGCGCTCCCAGCTGCCAGACGCTGCTCCTCGACGGTGGCGACATGTTCCAGGGGACGCCCGCGTCCAACCTCGCGTTCGGCCGTCCGGTCGTCGATTACTACAACAGGATGGGCTACGTCGCCGCCGCGCTCGGCAACCACGAATTCGACTGGGGCACCGATACTCTGCGGGCGCGCATGCGCGATGCGAGGTACGCGATACTGGGCGCGAACGTGAGATACACCGACGGACGCGATGTGCCGTGGATTCCCGACGACACACTGGTGACGCTCGGCGGCACGAAAGTCGGAGTGGTCGGTTTTGCGACAGTGCTGACACCGACCACGACACGCGCCGCGAACGTCACAGGGTTGCGATTCGACGATCCGGCGCCAATAGTCAGTACCCGCGTGCGAACACTTCGCGAGCGCGGAGCGGACATCATTGTCGTCGTTGCTCATGCCGGCGCGTTCTGCAATAGCACGGGTACAGGCGGCTGCGAGGGCGAGATAATCGAATTCGCGCGCAAGCTGACCGAGCGGGTAGACGCGATCGTAAGCGGTCATACACACAGCCTCGTGGATCATGCCGTAAACGGAATCCCGGTCGTTCAGGCGCGGTCGAGCGGACGCGCGATTGCCGTGATCGACATTCCGCTGGCCAACGGTAAGCCGGCCACGGGCGCGTATGGGGAGGTGCGCGATGTTGTGGTGTCCGCTGTCTCTCCGGACCCGCGGATCGCAGCGCTCGTCAAGGATGCTACCGACCGTGTAGCCCCGTTCGTGAACCGCAGGGTGGCGGAGATCGCGACAGCGCTCGGGCGCGAGGGGGCCCAGTATCCGCTCGGGAATCTGATTGCCGATGCGCAACGGTGGGCAGGCAAGGGTGACGTAGCGATCATGAACAACGGAGGCATTCGGGCAAGCCTGCGCGCAGGAACAGCGACGTATGGATCGCTGTTCGAGGTGCAGCCATTCGGGAATGTGCTCTATAGCCTGAAAATGACGGGCTCTCAGCTGAAGGAATATCTGGAGCGGCTCGTCAACCGCGACGAGCTGAGAGCGCACGTGAGCGGAGTCACGATCGGATACAATCCCGAGCTGCCGCGGGGACAAAGGATCGTGACACTGAGACTTCCAGCGGGCCGGACGCTTGCCGAAGGTGCCGTTTACAACGTCATCGTGAATGACTTTCTCGCGACAGGCGGCGACAACCTCGGTCCGCCTGCCGGCACGCGTGTGACTCCGCTCAACGTCTCCGACCTCGACGCGCTCGTCGGCTACCTGAAAAGACTGCCTTCGCCTGTTCGCGCTCCGGCCGACGCGCGGATCTTCATCACTCAGTGAGCGACGGCGGCGCGACCTACCGTGTCTACGTGGATTCGCGCCCTGTTGACGTTCCGGTGTCGGCGACGGTGCTCGACGCCGTCGAATCGGCGGACCCCGCGCTTGCGGAGGCGGTGAGAAGCGGAAGCAAGGCAGTGACTGACAGCCGCGGACTCCCGATTGCGTCGGATGCACCGCTTCACGGTGGAGCGATTCTGCGCGTCGTTGCGGTGCGGCAGCGCGAAGCATGACGCGGTCCGGCAGGGTACAGGTTGATTTGAGACCAGAGGGTTCTTTGGGATCCTATTGCCAGTTTTTGCATTCAGTCCGTTGCTGACCCAGACGCTCAATTGAGCTTTATGCAAAAACTGGCAATGAGATCCCAAAGAACCCTCTGGTCTCAAATCAACCTGTACCGCTACACGCGGTCGCGAGCTTTTGCTTTAGGCGACGATTCGATAGAATCGTGGATGCTGACCTCCGATAAACTCCGCCGCCTTCCAAAAGCGGAGCTGCACTGCCATCTCGACGGATCGGTGCGACCGGCAACGCTGATCGAGCTTGGACGCGAATACGGTGTCCCACTGCCGTGCGCCAGTGCCGACGAGCTGCGCGATTACATGCTCGTCGACGACGCCGAGACGCTCGAAGACTACCTCGCGCGGTTCGAAGTCACGATCTCTGTTCTTCAGACGGCCGAGGCAATCGAGCGGGTGGCCTACGAGCTCGGTGAGGATGCCGCAAAAGACGGAGTACGATACATCGAGGTCCGCAACGCCCCGATTCTCAACTCGAGAAAAACGCTGTCCACGGCCGAAGCTCTGGAGGCACAGCTCCGTGGACTCGCGCGAGCGGAAGCGGATTTTGGAATCGTCGCGCGGTCGATCGTCATATCCATCAGGCAGCTTTCACCGATGGTGTCGCTCGAGCTGGCTCGCCTCGCCGTCGCCTATCGCGACCGCGGAGTTGTCGCGTTCGATCTGGCCGGCGGCGAGCTGGGATTTCCGGCCGCCGCGCACGCGATGGCCTTTGCGTATGCGCGGGAGAACAATCTCGCGATAACTGTGCACGCCGGCGAAGGAGACGGTGCCGCATCCGTTCGACAGGCGGTGCATACGTGCTGCGCCAACAGGCTGGGTCACGCGACACGCCTGATCGAAGACCCCGATCTCATGCAGTACGTAAATGACCGACGCATCGGGCTTGAGATCTGCCTGACGAGCAACGTGCATACAGGTGTTGCAGCATCTTATGAGGTGCACCCGTTACGGGCATATTTCGATCGCGGCATGAACGTGACGCTCAACACCGACAACAGACTGATGAGCGGAACAACCCTTACGGACGAGTACCTCTACGCCGCGAAGTATCTCGATTTCACGTTCGATGAGTTATGCACTCTTTCGCTGAACGGCTTCGAGAGCGCGTTTCTTCCCTGGGAACAACGGATCGTGCTGCTCGAGCAAGTCTCGAGTGAGCTTGTGGCGCTTGCCGACCGCGACCAATGAACGGCGACTTCTCGGTCGCTGGCGCAAAACGAACTGCCGACGCGATCCGTGAGAGAATCGGCGCCGCCGAGCCGGAGATCGCGATCATTCTCGGGTCGGGGCTGGGCGGTCTGGCGGACGAGATCGAGAACGCCGCACGGGTCCCGTTTTCGGACATACCAGGGTTTCCCGAGCCGACCGTTCTGGGACACGCGGGTGCGCTCGTCGCCGGGCGTCTCGGCGGGCGGGCGGTGATTGCCCTCGCCGGTCGCTTCCACATGTACGAGGGACATCCGGTGTCGCTGGCCGGCTTTCCCGTGAGAGTGATGCACGCTCTCGGCGCGAAAACTCTCTTTGTGTCGAACGCGGCGGGCGCAATTCGCCGCGATCTCGTTCCCGGTGACCTGATGATCATTGAAGATCACCTCAATCTCACGTTCGCCAATCCGCTCACAGGCCCTGTCCAGGAGGGCGAGGAGCGGTTTCCGGACATGAGTGAGCCGTACGATGCCCGCCTGCGCGCGGCGCTGAGAGCAGCGGCCGACAAGCTTGGCGTCGCATTGAAGGAAGGGGTATACGCATGTCTGCCGGGGCCTTCCTTCGAGACACGCGCCGAGGTGCGCATGCTCGAGCGGCTTGGCGCTGACGCCGTGGGAATGTCGACGGTGCCCGAAGTGATTGTGGCACGCGCCAACGGGATGCGTGTGGCGGGCGTGAGCTGCATCACCAATGCTGCTTCGGGCACCAGCGAGTTTCCCGTGCTTCACGCGGACGTGCTCGACGTCACGGCGCGTTCGGCGACAACCTTTCAGTCGCTTGTCCGCTCGTTCGTCACCGATTTGCCGCGAGCGAAATGATTGAGCGGGCCATGCCCGCTGCCGAGTTGCGGTGCTGACTCAATCGCCGCGTGGACGTAATCGACAGCCGCTCTCACTGAATCGCGAAGTGCAACTCCCTGCGCCAGCTGCGCGGCGATAGCGGCAGACAGTGTGCAGCCGGTGCCATGAGTGCTCGATGTCTCGATCCGCGGATGGGTGAACGCAGTGAATTCACCGTCGTAGAAGAGATCGAGAATCGCCGGCTCAGCGCTGCTGGTGACATGCCCGCCCGTTATCAGCGCCGCTTTCGCTCCGAGCTCTACAATCCGCTCGGCTGCACGTCGCATCGTGGCTTCGTCGGTGACTCGCGCACCAGTCAATGCGGCTGCTTCCTCGGTATTCGGCGTGACCAGCGTTGCCAGTGGAACGAGGTCGTGCTTCATGGTGTGCGCGCCCTCCGCATCGATCAGCATGTCACCGCTCGTCGCCACCATCACCGGATCGAGGACATAGTTCTTCAGGCCGTGCCGCTGGAGCGAGGCTGCGACAACCCGGATGAGCTCCGCGGTCCCGAGCATTCCGGACTTCACGGCCGCGGGCTTCAGGTCGGCGGCGACGACATCGATCTGCTCGCGAAGGAGCTCCGGTGATACCGGCTCCCAGCTCGTTACGCCCAACGTGTTCTGAGCCGTTATCGCAGTTATTGCCGAAGCCCCGAAGACCCCGAACTGGTGAAACGTCTTGAGGTCGGCCTGTATGCCGGCTCCTCCGCCGGAATCCGAGCCGGCTATCGTCAGCACGACATGCATGAACGAAAGATGCGCCACCGACCCCGGTGGCGCATCCTCGGATTTGAGCCCTGCGCGTGAACTGCTTTGACCGCTACTGACGCGGTGCCGGCAGCGAGCGAATGCGCGAGCGGAAGCTGTTGTAGTTCGTGGTGTTCGTCGTCAGGTTACGGAGGGTAGCCGCAGGAATGCGGTTGATGTTTGCCTGAACGGCCACGATGCGCTCTTCCTCACCGGGGTGAGTGGCAAAAAAGCCAGCAACCGCCGAGCGGCCCTGCTTTCTCTCCGCGATGAGCTTCTCGAACATTGTGACCACACCGCGTGGGCTGATTCCCGCGCGAGTGGTGTTGCTGACCGCTTCGATGTCAGCCTCGTTTTCATCGCCACGGCTGAACTTTGCAAACACGGCCGTTCCGGCGATGTTGATGCCGGCCTGCGCGATCTGGCTGTTGCACACATTCGTCAGAACGCACGCGAGTGTCACTCCGATATTGGCTCCCTGAGCTTTCTCCATCTGCTTGACGGTGTGCCGTCTGACGACGTGTCCGATCTCGTGCCCGAGCACACCGGCGAGCTCGGTCATGTTCTCAGTGCGCTCGATCAGGCCCCGATTGATATAGATGAATCCTCCCGGAACCGCGAACGCGTTCACCTCGCGGCTGTCCACGATGTAGAAGCGCCAGTCCAGGTCACCGCGACTGGTACGCGATGCGATCTGGTCGCCGAGCAGATTGATGTATCGGTTCGCTTCGGGGTCGGTCACAAGCGGAAGCTGTCGATTGATATTCGCAGCCTCCTGTTGACCCATCTGAACCTCCTGCTGTGTGGATATGCCGCAAGCAGATGTCCCGATTATCAGCGCGAAGGAAATAAAGATTCGTTTCATTTGAACTCCTGCGGTAAATTGCTGTCCGATTGAAAGGCAAATCCTATTCCATGCCCATTCGCCTCGGCTCAGCGTGAGACTGCTCACCCTCGCACGCGACTTAAGGCGACGGAAAGCGCGGGAACGCCAGTCGCTGTTTGTCGCCGAGGGAGTCCGATCGGTCGAAGAGCTGCTGCGCTCACCCCTTGTCGTTCGCGGTGTGCTGACCGCTCCCCAACTCGCCGACGCACCACGCGGTGGTGCACTCCTGGAGCAGATCGAGGCTTCGGCGATCGAGCACGCCAAGGTCAACGAAGCCGAGTTCAGAGGCGCTGCGGAAACCGACTCTCCTCAGGGAGTCCTGGCGATCGGTGAAATCCCGGCACGCGCCCTTGGCACGTTGTCAGGTGTTTCCCCGCTCCGCCTCCTCGTTCTCGATGCGATTCAGGATCCGGGAAACGTCGGAACCATTCTTCGCACCTCGGCTGCTCTCGGCGCCGATGCGACCGTCGCGCTGCCCGGCACTGTGGACCTCTGGAACCCCAAAGTCGTCCGCTCAGCTATGGGAGCACACTTCCATAGTATGGCATTCCATACTACCGCCGATGATCTGTTTGCGTTCCTAGATGCCGAGTCGGTTCCGTTGTGGGCGGCGGAGGCGGGTGGGAGGGGCGTCGAATCTGTGGAAGCCCCGCTGCGTCTCGCGCTGGCCGTCGGAAACGAAGGGGCCGGTCTGTCGTCTTCCGTGCGCGCGCGCGCGTCGGGGGCGGTTTCCGTCCCAATTGCTCGATCCGTCGAGTCGTTGAATGTAGCTGTGGCGACGGCGATTCTTCTCTATCAGCTCAGGAAATGACCGAAACGCTTTGGGCGATCTACAGCTTCGTTATCGGTGCATGCTTCGGCTCATTCCTGAATGTCTGCATCTCGCGCTGGCCCGAAGACCTCTCCGTTGTTTCACCGCGCTCGCGCTGCCCGAATTGCGCGAGACCGATTACGGCTCTCGAGAATATTCCGCTTGTCAGCTGGATCTTGCTGCGCGGGAGATGTCGCGGCTGCGGGAATGCGATCTCGTTTCAGTACCCTCTCGTCGAGCTCTCGGTGGCGCTCGTCTGGCTCGGCAGCTACCTCGTTTACGGCCTGAGCTTCACCGCCGTTCGCGTGGCGGTGTTCGCGACGGTCCTGCTCGGCATCGCGATTACCGACGCGAAGCACTATCTGATTCCCGATGGCTTTACGGCCTTCGGGCTTCTGTGGGTAATCGTGACGGCGATTGTGGCGCTGTTTTTTCCGGGTCCCTCGCCATTTGCGGATGCGCCGGCAGCGCTGATAGGCGCGTGCGCCGGAGCCGGTGCCGTGGCTATTGCGGGCTGGCTTGGCGAGCTCATGCTGAAGAAGGAGGCGATGGGATTCGGCGACGTCACTTTGATGGCAGTCGTTGGCGCTGCCGTCGGACCGGCTCGGGCTCTGATGACCATCTTTCTCGGTGCGGTGCTGGCGACCGTGCTTTTCCTCGGGATCGTTTATCCGATCGCGTGGCTCCGCGCGCGCCGCCTCCAGGCCACGTTTGAGCCGCCGCAGGTGCCGTTCGGCGTTTTTCTTGCGCCTGCAGCGATGATCGCCTTGCTTTGGGGCGATTCAATGCTGTCGCTGTACCGGCGCTCGATGGGACTCTGACCTCGATCAGGCATGACAGGCAACAGCTGTAGCGGCACGATGCGCGCGACCTCCCGGACAAGACACGGAATGCGGGCTGCCGCGCTCGCGTGCCTCACCCTTACCCTGTCGATGGGGTGCCGCGACAAGCCGGCGAACTATTCCGGTCCTTACGGGAAGCAGGTTGCCGACGCGATTCCTCGGATCGAAAACGCGGTTGGGCTGAAGTTCAAGACTCCACCGGTCGTGGAGGTGAGATCCAAGGAACAGGTGCGCGCGTTCGTCGTGCAGCAGGTCCAGGATCCGAAGTCGCTGCGCGAGTTCACCGGAATGGAAGCGGCTTACAAACGGCTCGGCATGCTGCCCGACACGCTCGACCTGAAGAAGTTCCTGGTGGACCTTCTCACAGAACAGATCGTCGGCTACTACGACCCGAAGACGAAGGTTCTGTACGTAGTCACTGATGCGCCGACCGAGGCGGCGTCGATCACGATCACGCACGAGCTGATCCACGCGTTGCAGGACCAATACATCAGTCTGGATTCAGCGCAAAAGCTCGAGGGACAGAACGACCGCCAGTCCGCCGCGCAGGCGGTGTTCGAGGGGCAGGCAGTCTACGAGCAGATCGCCGCGATGCTCGGCGGCAACAATGTCGCCGTCAACCTTCCTGGTGGATGGGATCGCGTTCGCGAAATGATTCGGGACAACCAGAGCTCGATGCCTGTATTCGCGGCGGCTCCGGTGGTGATCCAGGAGACGCTCATCTTTCCCTATCTGAGCGGTGCTGAGTTCGTGCGCAACTACAAGGACCGCAATCCGGGTAAGGAGATGTACAAGGATATGCCTCAATCCACCGAGCAGATCCTTCATCCCAGCGCCTATTTCGCGAAGCGTGACGCTCCTACGGCCGTATCACTGCCGCCGCTTGTCGGAGTGAGCCCGGTTTATCAGAACACCATCGGCGAATTCGAGACGCGGCTATTCCTCTTCGAGCATCTGAGGGATCAGAACGAAGCAGTTCGCGGAGCATCCGGGTGGGATGGGGATCGCTACCAGCTGTTCAGCAGCAGTGGCGGGCAGGGAATTGCTTGGGTCACCGTCTGGGATTCAGCGGTCGACGCGTCGGAGTTCTTCGACATGCTCGGCCGGGCTGTGGAGAAGCGTTACGGTGTGAAGCAGGCGGCGTCGGCGGGAGCGACGACGAAGTCGTATAGCGGGGCCGGCCGATCAGTGCAAGTCAGCACCGCCGAAGTTGCGGGGCGACCGGTGGTTCTCTACGCCGATGTTCCTGCCGGCGCGAGTACCAGCGTGCTCGACCTGAATAAGATCGAGCTTAAGGAATAGGCATCGCGCGCCGCTCCTCAACAGCCGCCGCAGAGGCACAGAGAACACAGAGAAATCCTTTTTAAGTGGAACAGCTCACGCGGTTAGGGACTCGATCGCCGCGTTGAGTAAACCCAAAAAAGAAAGAACGCCGCGACGGTGTCCGATGCGGCGTCCTGTTCTCTCTGTGTTCTCTGTGCCTCTGTGGCAGCAGTTCCGTCTTTTCTCTACAAGCCGATGAGCCTCGACAGTCCGAAGGTCCCGAGTCCGACAAACGCGCCGAGCACGTATCCGATGACGATTATCATCCTCAGCTCGTTCTGTATCACTGAGCGCAGGATCTCCTCGAGTCTGTCGACGCTGAACGCCATGACCTTGCGCTCGACCATCGACTGAACGTCGAGCCGCTGTACGAGCACCGGCAGCTGCGCGTGGATCCAGTCCCAGATGTGAGGAGCCGTCGCGTGTGCCAGCCTCTTGCCGGCGTCGGGGTCCTTGCTCGCCGAAGCGACGTCGCCGATGATCTCCGAGATGGGCTTCTGCAGGTAAGCGAGAAGCGCATCGTGAATGGTGCGCGTGATTTCTTCACGGATGACGGGGTCGTCCAGCAGGACAACCAGCTGCTCCACGCCTTCGGTCTCGATCGCATCGAGCGCCGCCTCGAACTTCCTCTCCGACAGGTATCGGTGAGTCCACCTGCCACGGTGCCGACGATCACGTGCACCGCGAGCTGGACCCACACATTCTCCATGTTCACTTACTGCTTGACCTGCTCCGCGGAGATCGTGGTCTGATCCTCGGCTGAATCAGCGGCCATCGGCGCTTTCTTCCGGGGAGCGCGCCGTGGCTCGGAGTCGGCCAGCGCCGGAGCCGACTTCCGCAGCAGCATCAGATGGATCACTTCGTCCATCGTCGAGACGAAAGTGAATGCCATCTTTTCCTTGACTTCGTCAGGGATGTCGCGCAGGTCTTTCTCGTTGGTCGACGGCATGATGACATGTCGGAGCCCGGCGCGATATGCGGCGAGAACCTTTTCCTTCACGCCGCCGATTTCGAGGACTTTTCCGCGCAGCGTCACCTCACCGGTGATTGCCGTGTCGCGCCGGACGGGACGGCGGCTCAGTACGCTCGCGATCGCCAGCGTAACGGCCGCGCCGGCGCTCGGACCGTCCTTCGGAATCGCGCCGGCGGGGAAATGCACGTGCAGATCGGTCTCCTTGAACTCCGCCTCGCCGATTGCGAGCAGCTCGGCTCGGGAGCGGACGTACGAGTACGCCGCGTCGACCGATTCACGCATCACACTGCCCAGCTGGCCCGTGACGGTGAGCCGTCCCGAGCCTGTCATACGCAGTGCCTCGATCAGCATCAGGTCGCCGCCGGTGGCCGTCCACGCGAGGCCGGTGACAACTCCGACCTCCGGCTCCTGGTCGGCCTCTTCGAGCGTGTACCGCGGATTGCCGAGCACGTCGATGACCCGCTCGGTGTCTACGATCCACGCGCCTTCCTCACCCTCAGCCTTGCGCCGCGCACGCCTGCGCATGATGGACGCAACGTCGCGCTCGAAGTTCCTGAGTCCCGCCTCGCGCGAGTAGCGACTGGCGAGAAGCCCCAGCATCTCGTCGGTGAATTGAATGTCCTTGTCCGTGATGCCGTGCTCCTCGAGCAGTCGCGGCAGCATGTAGCGCCACGCGATCTCGACTTTCTCCTCGACGGTGTAGCCGGCGATGCGGATTATTTCCATCCGGTCGCGCAGCGGTGGCGGAATGTCGTAGATGTTGTTCGCCGTGCAGATGAAGAGGACCGCCGAGAGATCGAACGGGACGTTGAGGTAGTGATCCACGAACTCATGGTTCTGCGAGGGATCGAGGACCTCGAGCATCGCCGCAGTGGGATCTCCGGATGGACCGCCGCCGCTCATCTTGTCGATCTCGTCGATCATCATCACCGGGTCTTTCACCTGCACGCGTCTCAGCGCCTGGATGATGAGACCCGGCAGTGCACCGACGTACGTTCGGCGGTGCCCGCGAATCTCGGCTTCGTCGCGCACGCCGCCCACGGAGATTCGATAGAAAGCGCGGCCAATCGCCGACGCAATTGCCTCGCCGAGTGAAGTCTTCCCGGTTCCCGGCGGGCCGGCGAAGCAGAGGATCGGCCCGTGTGGATCGCCGCCACGAAGCTTCCGCACAGCGAGGTACTCGATGATCCGCTCTTTCGCTTCGTTCAGCCCGTAGTGCCTGCTGTCGAGTGCGTTCTCGACCGCGGTGAGCTCGATTTCTTCGCGTCCTGATCGGCGGTCCCAGGGAAGCGAGAGCAGCCAGTCGAGGTATGTGCGAATCACCTGGTACTCGCTCGCCGCGGGCGAGAGCATCCGCAGCCGCTCGGTTTCGCGTTTTGCCTCGGCCGCAGCGCGGGGCGGGAGCTTCGCTTCCTCGATTTTGCGGAGTGTCTCGATCGCTTCCTTCTCGCCCGGATCTGCTTCGCCGAGCTCGGCCTGAATTGCTCGCAGCTGCTGGCGCAGGTAGAACTCGCGCTGGTGTTGCTCGATCTTGATCTCGGTCTGGCGCTTCACGTCTTCGACGACGTGTGCGCGACCGACCTCACGCTCCAGGCGCGTCAGCAGAAAGCGCAGGCGCTGACCGATGTCGAGCCGCTGAACGATCTCGTCCTTGTCTGAGATCTTGAAGTTCATGTTGGTCGCCGCGAGGTCGGCGAACCGGCCAGGGTCCGAGACGTTCATCCGGAGAATTGCGGGCACCTCGTCCGGAATGCGGTCGACCATCTTCGCCAGCGTTTCCGCGGCGTTGACCACTCTCCCTACGAGCTCATCGACTTCGACCGGATCCGCCGCGAGCTCCTTTGCCGGCTTGACGTGAGCGACGGGGTAGGGTGTCGTCTGGACGATCTTGTCGATGATGATTCGTCTGAGACCCTGGAGCGTGATCTGGACTGTGTCGCCGGGAAGATTGATTCGCTCATGAACGCGTGCGGCAACTCCCACGCGGCCGACGAATCGCTCGAGGTCTACCGGATCGTCGTGCTCGCCCGTCGCTATGACCAGCGCGACGATGAGCCCGGCCCCCTCGTGTTCTCTCAAGAGCGCGAGATTCTCCGGCGCGCCCATCTGCACGGCGATCGTTCCGAGCGGATAAACGATCGTGGAGCGCAGCGCCATCATCGGGAGATTCGGCGGAATCTCCGATTTCAGGATGTCGTCTTTGCGTGAGGGCTTGGCCATTCGCGGAAATTAAGTCCGGTCGCTGTGTCGAGCCAAGAAGCAGGAGCTGTGCGGCGGGCTCTCTGCTATGTCACTACCTGCGCCGGCCGTCGTTTCAGCAACGCCGCAAATCCAGAATGAGCGCGTATCGCGTCGATGGAGCCGTCGTGGTCGATCCACTTCCAATGTCCGAAGCCGTGGTCGATGGCTTTGCCGAGAGCGGCTATCGCCTCTTCTGCCTGTCCTTCCTGGGCGAAATTGCACGCGATGTTGTACAGCACCGACGGATCGTCCGGCTCCATCGCGAGTGCACGGCGGTTCCACTCTCGCGATTTCTCCGACTCACCCAGATAGGTCAGGTCGGCGGCGCCCATGTAGAGAGCTCGCGGATTGTCGGGATTCAGCTCGAGGTGTTTCCGCGCAGCGTCGTAGCCGCGCCTTGCCGCGCGAATGGAGTCTTCGCTGCGGCCGATCCCCTTGTAGATGTCGGCAAGAAGCGTGAGCGCCGCGAAATCGTCGGGCCGTACTGCGATTGCCCGCTCGAACCACTTCGCGGCCTCCTCGGCTTTGCCCTGTGCCGCGCAGGCGCGAGCGTAGAAATAAGCCGCCTCGAATGATTTCGGATCGAGTCGCATCGCTGTCTGAAATTCCTTTTCCGCCTCGTCGAAGCCGCTGCTCAGAGAGAGGGCGAGCCCGCGGGATGCGTGTGCCTCTGCAAGCTCCGGCGCCAGCTCGACCGCCCGCCGGCTGGCCGACTCGGCGCGGGCCAGGTTTGCGGGAGTCGCGTCGAAATACGTGTAAAGAAACGAGCAGCAGTCGGCGACCCCGGCGTGGGCGAGAGCATAACCGGGGTCGAGCTCGATTGCGCGCTCGAACATCTGGCGGGCGAATTCGTGACTCTTGCGGCGATGCTGGTGGAAGTACTGCCGGCCCCGCAGATAGGCTTCGTACGCCTCGACGTTCGCCGTCGGAATCTGCTCGATCGCCTTCTTTTCGTCCTCGCTCAATACCACCCGCAGCGCGGAGACGATGCTCTGCGCGATCTCGTCCTGAATCGCGAAAACGTCCTCGAGCTCCCTGTCGTAGCGCTCCGCCCAGAGCTGCGAGTTGTCGCTGGCATTCACCAATTGCGCCGTGAGTCGCAGTCGCTTGCCCGCCTTGCGCACGCTTCCCTCGAGAACGGTGCCCACCTGGAGGCGGCGTCCGATTTCCCGAATGTCCTCGTTTTTCCCCTTGAACGTGAAGGACGATGTGCGCGATGAAACTTTGAGCGCCTTGATCTTCGACAACGCGTTAATGATTTCTTCGGCAATTCCGTCCGCGAAGAACTCGCCCTCGGGGTCCGCGCTCAAGCTGGAGAACGGAAGGACTGCGATGGACTTCACCGCGCCCGCGCCGCCGGGAGTCAGCGGGCTCCCATCGGGCGTCGTGAGGTGAGAGGCCACCAGCGCTCTCGCAAAGTCCATCGTCGTCGAGAAACGCTCGCCGGCGTCCTTTGCCAGAGCCTTCGTCAGAGCGGTTTCCACTTCTTCCGGCGCCGAGGCAAATGCGGAGCGAATCGATGGCACGGGCTCAGTGAATCGTTTGCTCAGGACTGCCTGAGCTGTTGCCCCTACGAATGGCTTTCGACCCGAGAGCATCTCGTACAGCACGCAGGCGAGGCTGTATTGATCGCTGCGGCCATCCACCACACTGTCGCCGGCGGCCTGCTCCGGGCTGACGTACGCCGGCGTGCCGACCATCATGCCCGTCTGCGTGAGCGTATCACCGGAAGCGACGCTCACCGCCTTGGCGATGCCGAAGTCCATCACCATCGCCTCACCCTCCTGCAGCATCACGTTCTCCGGCTTGATGTCGCGGTGGACGATGTTCTGCCTGTGTGCATAGTCGAGCGCGGACGCAATACCACGGACGAGCTGAAGGGATTCCTCCAGCGGAACCTGTCCATCCCGGAGGAGTCGGTCGCGCAGCGACTCGCCCTCCACCACCGGCATCACATAGAAAAGAAACCCGGCCGCCTCTCCTGAATCGTAGAGCGGAACGATGTGGGGATGGTTGAGCCGCGCAGCAAGCTTGATCTCGCGCAGAAAGCGATCCGGGCCGAGCGACGAGCTGAGCTCGGGGTGCAGCACCTTGAGCGCAACGCGTCGGTCGTGACGCAGATCTTCGGCGAGATAGACGGTCGCCATACCGCCGCGGCCGAGCTCGCGGTCGAGCCTGTAGCGTGACACAAGCGCAGAATTCAGCTGTTGCTGCACGGCACTCCGTTGAAGAGGTTTTCGCGGCAAAACTACAGATGGGGCGGAACAACGGCCACCTGCATCGAGCGACTGACTACACCGTGGAGGACCTCCCCGTCAGGTGACCTGTCGTGTGTGAAACTCATCGAGCGCGGCCGACAACAGGCGCGGCGTTCGCGCCACGGCAAGCGCCACGCCGATCCACCAGCCCAGCCGGCCCGTCAGACCGAAACGACGCGTCATCGCCCACGCCGAAGAACGCAACGCGGCATGCTTCCACAAGGCGAGCCCGCGAGCCGCGGTGCAGGCCGAACAGCTCGTCGAGTGCCGAGCCAGCCGGCGCTCGAGCACGGCGAGCCCTGTCAACGCCAAGGCGCTGCCTGCGTCGCGTGAGATGCTCGACGAACGCCGCCGGACGATCGCGACGTTGTCCGGCACGCTCTGGAATTGCGCGCCCGAGGCGGCGACGCGGAGCCAGAAGTCCCAGTCTTGCTGATGCGGAAGACTCTCATCGAACATCCCGACTAGCGACAGGACGCTGCGGCGAAGGAACAATGCGTTGATTGGAGGCGACCCGGTGAGCAGCATCTGGTGAAACGGATCGGCGTCGAGCGAAAGCAGTGCGTCGTTGGCGTACAGCGGATGTCCCTCGAGGTCGACGCCGCGCCAGCCGCAGTGGAAGATCTCGGCCCCGGGAACCCGCGCGGCCGAGTCGATGAATCGCTGAAGGTAGCCATCCGGATGGAGGTCGTCTGCGTCGAGAAAAGCAAGGAACTCACCGCGTGACGAGCGAATTCCGTCATTCCGCGCCGCTGGCGCGCCGTGATGCGTCTGATGCCGCACTGAGATTCGGTCCCCGAAGTCCGCGAGGATTCGCGGCGTTTCGTCGGTCGAGCCGTCGTCAACAACCACCAGCTCGAGCTGGACGCCTTTCTGGACGAGGACGCTTTCGATGGCGTCAGCGACGAACGCCGCCCCGTTGTAAACCGGAATGACGACGGTGACGAGAGGTGATGACAATCAGTGCACTCTTGTCGAATAGATGACACCATCGGCGAACTTTTCGCGAGTCGACATGAAACATTGCGCTTCGATCTCGCGTGCACTCGGAACGTACCATCGCCAATTGACGCCGTTGAGGTAGACCAGAACTGCTTCCCCGCTCCGGATTGCCTCGCACATCGTAACCATGTCGCGCGCGTAGTCACCGTTCGGCAGTTCGGTATCTGGATTGACCTCCCTCGGAATCGAAACGGAGTTCCGCGCGGTCCTGAACCAGATTGCGTCTTCACCATTGGAATAGACCGTCCGGCTCGGGTAGCGCTTCACCAGGGCGGACAGGGTAGGCGAATTCCGCCAGGCGGTTGAGTTGAACGCGCGACCGTTAGCCCGAATGTCGATTGCCTCGGCCACGGCGCGTTTGGCGTTGATGCCGGTACACAACAGCAGGAAGAAGAGAGTGGCCTTCCAGACCAGCATGTTTTGAGCTTCGCGCGCGACTACCCACGCGAGCCCAATCACGGCGACAAGAAGCAGCAGCAGCGCCGGAAGAAGAATTCGATCGTCAAGCGGAGTTCGTGCGTCGAGGAACGAGATCGAGAATAGCACGAACGTTACGTACGCAACGAAGTAAGCCGCGCAGGTAATCCGGAGACTCGTGGCTTGGTCGGCGGATTTGCTTGAGAAGTACCTCCTTCGGGAGAGGTAGGATATCCCCAGGCCGACGAGCACCAGAGCGACCGCAACCTCCATGACCTTCCACATGTCAGGAACGAAAACCGCCAGAACAAAATCATGGAGCGTATTGAGGAGAGCCCTCACGTGTCCAAAATCCGCCGGATGAAACGAGAACTTCCAGTCACTCAATTTGTTCGCCGTAGCAACATTGCGAAGAATCCAGGCTCCGAGCGGAAGGGATGCGAGCGCCATACCGATGATCGCATCCCGCCGTCTCGCGAAGACTGGACGATCGCTGGCAACCAGGAGAATCATCCCCAGGATTGGAATCAGAATCACGCCCACAAAGCGCGTGGAAATCGCGAGGCCCAACGCGGAAGACCCAAGCAAAAGAACCCGCCGATCCGGCACCGCAACGTGGCGCGTCAGCAAGAGGAACCCTGTCAAGGTGAGGGCGATAAACGGGGGCTCGGACCATAACATCGAATGTACGGCGAGCATCGGCGCAGAAAGCAGCAGGAAGAGCATTGCAATGCAAGCCGCCGCGAGGCTGCGGCGCGTGCAGATCATTACTGCTACCCCCGTCAAAACGACGTTGTACGCAAAAAGGGCGGCGTGCAGCCATCTCGCACCGTTCAGCACATCTCCAGAGTTAAGAAAACCGACAGCTGCGAGAAGCATCGGATATCCAGGAGGATAGTGAGTCATCGGGTGACCCCTGTCGAAGAATCCGTTGCCGCCCAGAAGATTTTTTGCGGTCGACAAGTACACAATCGAGTCGGGGCTGACGCCCAGTCCGCCGCGCGTGATCCACAACATTGACGCGAACGCCACGGCACCGATGCCTGCAAACGCCAACACCCGGGCAAGTTGCGATCTGCTCACCTTAAGTCAGAATCGGGGATGAGTTTTCAATCACGCTCATTTCCGCCGGGACATGGGAATCCGGGGCCAACAAGTGCTCGGCGACCTGTCGAATGCAAGTTCCCTCTCCTCCAAACCTTTGCGGAAGATAGAAAGTCGCGACGGAGCAGTAGCGCAGCGAGCTCGACTATCTTCCACAAAGGGGACGAGCCGCTTGGCAGATTGCACTTGCGATATGGATTCCACCTGGATTCTTTTGGGGCTCTGCCTTTCGCCCACCATGTTTAATTTTCCCGCTTTCATCCGGCTTATTTCGGTATAAGAATGGACTCCCACACAAACGCGGCGCCGCAACGGCCTCCCCGGCTACGGTTGAATCCCGCGGTGACCTCACAGATCATCGACGACAACGCGGTCCTCATCGATCTGCGGACGAACGAGATCTACGAGATGAATCACACAAGTGCCCGACTGTGGCAACTCCTTGGTGAGGGGCTCGAAGTCGATGACATCGAGCGTCGGCTCGAGGCGGAGTTCGAGATCGAAGCGGAAGAGCTCCACCGGCAGATCGACACCTTTCTCGCCACGCTGCTGGACGCGAAGCTGGTGGAGCACGAATGACGACGGGTTCCACCATTCTTGCGCCGAGCGAGAGCTCACCGGTGATTCAGACCTCACCGGAATGGCTGGCTAGTTTCGGACCACGAAACGAGAACCTGCTCGGCGATGGCAGTGTCGCAACGGTGGTGCACGCTGAGGGCGATCGCGCCGAGCTGCGTCTCGTAACCGACTTGCCCGGCTCTGGGCCGGAGAGCCTGTCGCGATTGGGGTGTGGCCTCATTTTCTCCGGTGAGCTGTACGAGCGGGACGAACTCGCGAAGTCAATCGGGATCCGTCTTACCGACCGAATGAGCGCAGCGGAGCTCGTGCTGGAGAGCTACCTCGTCCGCGGAGAAGCGATCGTGAGTCAGATCAAGGGTGTCTTTGCGCTTATCATCTGGGATCCGCGCCGCGATCTGCTGCTTTGCGCGCGTGACCGAACGGGGATCTATCCTCTGTTCTACAGCGAGGCCGGACCGGACTTTGTCGCATCGACATCGGTGCGCGCGCTTCTTCGCCACGCCGGCGTGTCGAGAGAGATCAATCGTACCGCACTTGCCGAGCGGTTATCCAGTCGCTTCTTCAGCAAGCAGGACACCGCGCTTGCCCGTGTGCAGCGGGTGCCGGCGGGCCACGTACTCCGCATCGTACAGGGGAAGCGCGAGGTGCGCGAATACTGGAATCCGATGCCTGAGGGCGAGGTGAGGTGGGAAACCGGCGATATCGTCGAGAAATTTGACGCTGCGTTGGGCCGCGCCGTCGCGCGTTGCCTGACACAGGGCCGGACTGGCATCTTCCTCAGCGGCGGCCTGGACTCGGTGAGCATCGCCGCACTGGCCCTGGACCCGACGAAATTGCAGGACAGCCAGCGTCCACTGGCGCTGTCGCTGATTTTTCCGCATCGGGCGGATTGCTGGGAGGAGCCGGTGCAACGGAGCGTGGGCCACGATCTTGGGCTCGAGCACGTTTTCGTAAATTTCCGTGAGGGTATCGGAGACGACGGCCTCGTTGCGGCAGGCGCGCGAGCCACGAGTACCTTGGCTCTTCCCTTGCTCAACGCCTGGACGCCTGCCTACGAGCATCTCGGATCGAAGGGGGCGCGGCTTGGATGTACGACGATTCTCAACGGGGCGGGCGGCGACGAGTGGCTGGCGGTTACACCGTTTCTCGCTGCGGACCTGATCCGGCGAGGCGATATCCCAGGGCTGTTCCGCCTGTGGAATAGCCATCGTCGCTCATATTCGATGTCCCCAATTACGAGGTTGCGCAGGATGATCTGGACATTCGGCATGCGACCGATTCTTGCCGGCGCGGCAGCCGGCGTGTTGGGACGTACAGCGCCCGGGATCTTGAGGGCGCGCAAGCGGCGCTACATTCGCCGCTCGACGCCGGACTGGGTCGCGCCGGATCTTGTGCTCCGGCAGCAGATGGACCGGCGAGCCGAGAAATTCATCGAGGACCCCCGGTTGGGCTCGTTTTCGTTTTATGCCTGGGAAATGCAGAAACCGCTCAGTCACCAAGCGAGGTCGCTGGAAGCCGAGGACGCCTTCGAGATGGGCAGGCGTCTGGGTGTAAGGATCGGCTCACCCTACTGGGATGCTGACCTGATCGATCTGCTCTATCGCATTCACCCGGAAACTCTCAATCGCGGTGGACGCACCAAAGGACTGGTACGGGAGTCAGTGGCCCGCCGGTTCCCGCAGCTTGGTTTCGGCGGACAGAAGAAAGTGGTCGCCTCGGATTTTTTTTCCAAGACTGTGTACTCGCAGTGGCGACAGGCATGGGAAAACCTTGGGGGAGTACCGGCGCTCGAGGGCATGGGAATCGTCGACTCAGGCCGACTGAAAACATTTGCCAACGAGCTACTTGCGTCTGGCAAGCCGCGAGGTAGCTTTCACCTTTGGGATGTGTTGAACCTGGAAAGCTGGGCGCGGCAGTACATCTAGAGAATCAACCTGAACCGCAGGGGGCCTTTACAGTGCCGACGATATCGATGAAACACCCGTGGGAGAATTTTCGCCTGACGAGAGTCGGCAACGTGGCTGATGTTGTGCGCGGTGGTGGTGGAAAGCTCAGCATAGAGACCGCGGACTCAGGCGACATCTTTTCACCACCCGGGCAAGAGACGTAAACTCGGGAAGAGTGACCGCGGGAGAGCGGGCAGGCGTCCGCCTCTCCCCGAAGTCCAAGGTTTGAGCCGAGCGCAGGTCGGGATTCAACGACCCTTGCGCTCGGCTTTCTTGTAAGGGGCCGAGGAGTGGATGTTCAACCTCACATATGCGCCGGTGGATGCACGGCGCCCGCCGCCGCTGGACCCCGCGAGTCCCGACATCGAGCTCTGGCGCGACAACGACGG
Organism: Gemmatimonadaceae bacterium; assembly: GCA_035633115.1. Taxonomy (NCBI): domain Bacteria; kingdom Pseudomonadati; phylum Gemmatimonadota; class Gemmatimonadia; order Gemmatimonadales; family Gemmatimonadaceae; species Gemmatimonadaceae bacterium. The sequence goes on from DASQFN010000045.1 coordinate 203,727, forward strand.
GACGATTTGCGCGTATGGTGGCAGTCTCGACGGCGCGTGCTGGATGCATCTGCCTGATGTCGCGACGTTCAGGTTCAGCCATGAAAGCGGGCAGATCACCGCGTTTGCCGATGCATCGGCTGCGCGCGGTCAGATCGCCGATGCGTATTATCGAACCGTTCTGCCTCTAGCCCTACAGGCGCGCGGCATCGAGGTACTGCACGCCAGCGCCGTAAGAATGCACGGTGGCATCGTCGCTCTGTGCGGCATCAAGGAAACTGGAAAATCCACGATTGCCTACGCATTGAGCCAGCGCGGTTATTCGTTGTGCGCGGACGATGCAGTGCCCTTCACGACGAGCGGGGATATGGCGCACGCGCTATCGCTTCCATTCACGACGCGTCTGCGTCCTTCTTCGGCTGCGTTCTTCGAGACCGACGGGACGCGCGAGAGACAGTCACCGCTCCTTGACGCGCGAACGCCGGTCGCGCTCGCTCCGGAGCGACTAGCGGCGGTCCTTGTTCTGCAGCGCAATCCGGCCGGACTCTCGACCGCCCCCCCCTCCGTCAGCCGGCTCACGGCATCATCGGCATTCACGAGCGCGCTGACCCACGCCTATTGCTTCAGTCTCCGCGATGAATCGCAGAGAGCGCGGATGGTGCAGCACTATCTTGACCTCGCCGCGAGGGTGCCGGTATTCGAGGTACGCTTCGGAGCCGGACTCGACTGGCTTCCGGCGATCACGAGTGCGATCGAAGAGGCGGTCGCGGCAGCGGCGTGAGCTCAGGAGCGCGTATCCTCCGCGCGATGCTGCGCCATGCCCGCGCACTTCGGAGCTGCATTCATTCGCCGGCGGATGCATGGCTCGCTGCGCGCATGGCGGCGTGGGCAACGGTGTTACCCGCTCTCAAGCACGCGCTCCCGCTGCCACGACTCGTGGGGCTGATGCGGGCGACGCCAAGACGTCCGTTGCGCCAGCCCGATCTGGAGCAGCGAATCGTGGCGCTCGCGTGGTGGCTGCACGCCCCGCTGGCACTGGTCGACCGGGGGTGCATGCAGCGCAGCCTTCTGGCCTATCGCTTTCTGGGAGCTGCGGGCGCGCAGCCGCACCTCGCAGTTGGAGTGCGCAAAGAAGGCGCAGCAGTAAAGGCGCATGCCTGGGTTTCTATCGATGGTGCTCCGGCCGGCGACTCGCAGCACGAGATTGCCGAGTTCGCACCGATGCTGATCTTCGGACCGGACGGCCGCAAGGAAGACTTCGCTCGGTGAATGAACGACGGCCAGAGTATCAGCTTCTTCTGGACTGCGCGCGCGTATCGCTGACCGGAGAGCGTCGCTCGCGCATGAACCGGACAATCGAGTGCGGAATAGATTGGCAGCTTTTTCTTCGCACGGCGCATTATCACGGGATGCTCCCGGTGGTGTATCTCCGCTTGAGCGAAACGGGCGTCTCAGTGGTGCCTCCGACAGTGATGAGCTGGCTGCGCCGATCATTCCAGGAAACGACCTGGCGCAACACCCTGCTTGCCGGAGAGCTAACTCGCGTCCTGGATCTGCTCGCGTCGCATAGTATAGATGCGGTGCCGTTCAAGGGGCCGGTGCTCGCTGCTCTCGCGTACGAAAACGTTGCGATGCGCCAGTTCGGCGACCTCGATTTGCTCGTGCAGCCGCATGAGCGCGCGCGGACAAGAGAGCTTCTTCTCGGCGACGGCTACACGATGTACGACGGGTGGTCGCACGTCGACGAGCTCAATCATGAGTACACTCTTGTCGGCACCCGCGGCGGCGTGCGTCTGGATGTCCATTGGAAGCTCTTCCCACGGGCCGTCCTGCCGGTCAAGCCGGACCGACTGCGGCAGCAGCTCGCTGAGGTCCGGATCGGAGATAGAACGGTCCGCACCTTCTCGCCTGAGGACACTCTTCTCATTCTTTGCGTGCATGCGGATACCCACGCGTGGGAGCGCCTCAAGTGGATCAGCGACATCGCGCGGCTCGTCACTTCCCATCCCGGTCTCGATTGGGCGAAATCGGTGGAAATCGCGGACTCGACGGGGAGCGAGCGGATATTGTTGCTCGGGCTGCGGCTCGCAGACGACCTTCTCGGCGCTGCGTCTCCGGAGCAGGTGATTACTCGCGCCCGCACCAGCCGGCACGTCACCCGCCTCGCGAATACGGTTTCCGAGCGTCTCTTCGAACCGGCAGCGACCGATGTGGAGGCTGACCGTGACAAGAGTCTGCTACAGCTCAGGAGTCGTGATCGGCTGTGGCACAAGCTCTGGCTCGCCGCAACCCCGAACGAAAGTGATTGGGAGGTGATGCGTCTCCCGGGATCGCTTTCGGCTCTCTACTACGTGATTCGTCCTTTCCGACTGCTCAGAAAGTACGGACGAAGAGTCGGCTCGGCCCTCCGTGACGCGGACGGGTGAGCTTTGGCCAAGGCCGGCGCAACGAACAGCTGTGCTTTCCATCCGCTCGCGACCTCTGCTTGCGTAGGTTAGCCCTTCCGGCCAGTGCAGGTTGCACGATCCGGGGGTTCGATCTCGAAGACCTGATAGTTCTCGTCGGTTGTCGCGCCGGTGAAAGAGAATAGCATTCTCGAAGCACCGAGCGAGATCCAAAGCCGGTATCCGCTGAGCGGGTGCGTATCCGCCCCTGTCGCTGGAGCGGAGTTTCGCGCTAGTTGGATGGGCGCACCAGCTTCCGGCCTTCGGGAGTGAACAGCGGGTCCCGGCGAAAAGCTGAGTCGGACAGCCGGCAGGCAAGCCGGCGACGTCTCGGCATTCCCGCCGGGTCCGACTCAAGGACGAGGACTTCCGAAAATCCCTTTTCGAGAGCTTTGCCGCAGAGAGCTCGGGGAGTAACGTCGGTGGGGGTCTGCTCCCGTGTGCGCGCCTGATACACGGGCATGTTGTATTGTTCGGAGATCTTGCATCCACGAGGCGGCATTCCGTCGATCAGCGCGATACCCGAGAATGCCGGAGCGATGAGGGGCGCGAAGGAGCACCGGCCACCGGCGTTGAACACGTTCCAGAATTGTGCATACGATTGTGGAATGAAGAGAGCCGATCTTCGTTTCTCGGCGTCGGGAAGATCGTTGATCCGGCGGAGCGCCGTCACCAGAGGATAGTAGGGCGCGCGGCGCAGCCCCGCCGCGAGCAGCTGACCATCCGCGACAGAACTCAACTCGCCGGACGATGCAGTGCTTCCTTTGTCCGACGACGCGGTCAGGCTCCGCCTCAGGGCGATGTTCGAGCGTGCCATCTGGAGAGGCGGGCCAATCGTGTTGAGAACGAGCGTGACCCCGAGCGGAGCCAGGAGTACGGCGGCCAGAACCGTGGAAACCCGGAGACCGGCGAGCCCGCTCGGCTTGCCGGCTCCAATCGCATCATCACGTGCGTGGCGCCTCGCTCTGTGCTCGCTCAGCCAGTAATTGACCCGACCGAGGATCAGGCCGAGCGCAAGCCAGCGTTGAACGTCGGAGAAAAAGAACGCCGATCCTCCGTGAATGTCGAGAATCCCCCCCGGGAGAAACCCGAGAGGGCCACCAGCAACACGATTTCGGCGTCAAGCAGACGGCCGGACCAGATCGCTCGCTTGAGGTCTTCAAGTGTCTTCGATCGCTCTTCCCAGAGGCGAGCCCCGATGAAGATCCAGATCCACGCGAAGTGAACCAGTGGAAAGAATGGCGCCCATCCCCGAGCAACATAGATACGTGCGAATGCCAGCGGAAAAATGCCCTGGTTCTGAGCGGGCAGCGACACGACGCGGTACACGAGGATGCACGCAACGAGCGAGAGAAACACCGAGGCCAGAACGGTCCGCCGACGCCACAATCCTAGACGGACAACAGTGTAGAATCCCGCTGCGAAGAGCAGAATCATTAGTGAGACCTTGAGGAAGCCGAGGGCGACCAGTGTCAAGGGCACGAACGTGAGGAAGAAACCCCACGCGTAAGGTCCGTCAGCTCGCCAGTGCGACAGGGCAGTGCCGATGGCCAACAGGAGGACTGCGAGACTGGTAAGATAGGACTCCGACCCCGGATTCCACATCGTCACCAGCCTGTAGAGCGCCCGCTCCGGCAATAATCCGATCGTGGCGGCGGCGACCACGATCCACACCGCGTATTGAGAGCGCAGCGGTGGCTCGAATGCGCGGACCGGGAGCCGCCGCGCAATTTCCACGGCAAGCATCAACAGTGCCGCGAAGAACAACGGGATTACCACTATAGGGTATCCGAGATTGTAGAAACTCATCACGTCGATCCCGATCAAATCCGCCCACTGCGCGAACATCCATCCGGATCCGTAATGGTAGTGAATGGCTGGGAGCCCATCTATTCTGGTGCTGGGGACGCCATATGTACGCATCATGTTCGCGATCGCTGCAAAGTAGACAAGATCGTGATTGGCCCTGGCGCTGAACGACGAAAAGAATTCCCAGAAGAGCGGCCATTTGTTGTCCGTGCTCCAGACTATGCCGGCTGACCACAGTGAGAAGATGCCCGCGCCGACGGCGAACAGTGCGCTGGAAAGGACCTTTGTGCGTCGCACCCAGCGTGCGACGATAGCCGCCGCCAGGAGGCCTCCGGAAACGGGCAGGAGCGGCGCGATGCTGTACCCGGTTTCACGGGCGACCGTTCCGGCGACGACGGTGAAGACGAGGGAGGCAATGGTGAGAAACGATTGCGATGTCCACCACCGGCCGTGCCAAACTCGCGCAAGGAGCCCAGAGACGATCAATGGCACGGCCAGGTGGAAGAGCGCGAGCCCGGCGGCATGCACGACGGGAGTCAGCGGATTCTCGAAGCCGGTACGCGACGCGACGTAGACAGCGGCGAGAGAGAGCGTACAGATGGTTGCGGCGGTGGCTATGGTGTCGCGCGCGTATGATTCTCGCGGGTCAGGGAAGCCCCTCAGCGGCACTGATTCACCGCGGTGATCATCCGTCAGGATTCGTCGAAGTGAGGCGACATGACGCGCGAGAGACCCGCACTGCGTGCCTTGGCGTACACACCGGACGGAAGGCAGTTCACCGGCAGATGCGCCCGTATCTTTGGATTGGAGCACGCACTCCGTAGGAGGGGCTCAGCTCGGACTCCGCCGCAGGCATCCCATCGATCAGCGCCGTCTCGGCGAGCGTAGGGGCGACGTGTGCTGCGATGTCCAGGCCCAGGGCTGGCGAGAAGATTTCCCAGTGCCGGGCATCGTGTCTGCGCAATGAAGAGCGCTGTGCTCGCCGAGTCTCAACGCGCCCCCGTTAGTTGTCGTAATTCAAACTGACCGACCAACAAAAAACTACCACACTAAGTTGTTTTCAGCTCTGAAAACAGGCTATCTTTCACGGCTATGTTCGAAGACCTGAGCGAAAAGCTCGAAGCCACATTTGCCCGCCTGCGCGGGCGCGGAACGCTCAGCGAATCCGACATCAAGGAAGGGCTCCGTGAAGTACGGCGCGTCCTCCTCGAGGCGGACGTCAACTTCGCACTCACTCGTGAGTTCCTCGAGCGTGTAGAGAAGAAAGCCGTCGGCGTGACGGCCCTCAGCGCAGTCTCGCCGGCCCAGCAGCTCATCAAGATCGTCCACGAAGAGCTCGCCAACATGCTCGGCGAGCGGAGGGAAGGGCTCAAGCTCAGCTCCGTTCCGCCGACGATTGTGATGATGGTCGGACTCCAGGGCTCGGGCAAGACGACGACTGCGGCGAAGCTCGCCCGCAAGCTCCTGGCCGAAGGTCGTCCGACGCGTCTCATCGCAGCCGACGTCTACCGTCCCGCTGCAATCGATCAGCTCGAGACACTGGGACAGCAGCTCGGCGTGCCGGTCTATGCGGACCGATCGACGCAGGACGTCGTGCGGATCGCGAAGGCCGGCATCGAGGAGGCCAAGCGCGCTCGCGACCGCATCGTGATCGTCGACACCGCCGGACGCCTCCAGATAGACGAAGAGATGATGAACGAGCTCCGCCACCTGAAGGAAGCCGTTCGTCCCACCGAGATTCTGCTCGTTGCCGACGGCATGACCGGACAGGAGGCGGTGAAGATCGCCCAGGGGTTCGACAGCGCGCTTGGCGTCACCGGCGTAGTCCTGACGAAAATGGACGGCGACGCCCGCGGCGGTGCGGCGCTCTCCATTTACGGAGTGACGAAAAAGCCGATCAAGTTCATTGGCGTCGGAGAGAAGCCTGACGCACTCGAGGATTTCCATCCTGAGCGCATGGCCGGCCGGATTCTCCAGATGGGAGACGTCGTCTCGCTCGTCGAAAAGGCGCAGGCCGCCTTCGACGAGGACGCGGCGAAGCGGCTCCAGAAAAAAGTCAGGAAGGAAGGCATGGACCTTACGGACTTTCTCAACGCCATGCG